>JBGAJL010000144.1:0-8213 GCA_044224935.1 Flavitalea sp. | reverse complement strand
AAATGATAGGCCTGAACAATATTTAATGGAGACCCGATTACATAGGTATTGGCATAAGACGAAGCAGCCAGGCCCGGGAAATCGATCAGCTTGTTATTCGGGATGGTTAAATTTGCGGACAGCTTCCAGTCGGCTGTTTTTGTTTTTAAAATGGCGGCAGTTAGTTCACATTCCCATCCTTTATTTTGAACCAGGGCCGGCAGATTGGCTGTATATCCAGTAGAACCGGTGATAGAAGGAAGCGCATAATTTACCAATTGGTTACCTGACCGGTTCCTGTAAAAGGAAGTAGTAAACAGTATTCTGTCGTTCGAAAAGCCCAGTTCCAGCGCCACTTCGAATTTGCGATTGACTTCCCACTGGAAATCGGGATTGGCCGTTTGCGCCGATGGAACCAACGCATTTGTGGATCCGTACATGCTGGTGTTGGTATAGGTACTCACATAGCCATAATCACCAATCCCATCATTGCCCGTGACGCCGAAACTGGCCCTTAATTTTCCGGCACTCAGCCAGGGCAGATTGTTTTTCAGATATTTTTCATTGGAAAATATCCAGGCCGATCCTACACTCCAGAAATTACCAAATTGTTTGTTTGGACCAAAACGGCTTGATCCGTCCCGTCTAAAATTTACACTCAGCAGATATTTATTCTTCAGATTATAAGAAAGCCGGCTGTAAAGAGATACATATTTATATTGAGTGGTATTAGCCGCAATATAATAAGTGTTACCATAATTCATGCTTTCTATCAGCAGGTCGTCCGTATAACCACCTTTGATCATAAACATACTATTGGAAGTGTTTTGCTGATAAGTTGCGCCCGCCAGTAATTTCCATTTGCCTCCAAACAGGGAATTTGAGTAATTGAGTTGCGGCTCTACCACGTAGGTATGAATGGTATTTGTTCCAAATTTGTCCGAGCCGGTCGGGTCGTATATAGGATCTTGAGCCGTACTAGGTGTTGGAGTAATCTGGTCGATTGCGATCTTATTAAAACCACCGTTCAGCTCGATATTCAATCCTTTTAGAATTTCATATCTAATTGTCAGGCCTGCATTGAGATTATCCGTTTTACTCTTGGAATAGGCCAACAGATCGGCTACATAATTTTCCTGTCCTCCTACCCAGTTAAATTTACCTGCGCTGTCGTAGACAGGATAATTGGGAACCCCCGTAATAATGTATGACAAAGCGCCGTTGTAATTCCCATTGAGAAAATTATTGTCGGTCGTATAAAAAATGCCGACGGATAAATTAAAGCGTTGATTGGCGGAACCCTGGTTCAGGTTCAGATGAAAGTTTCCCCTTTTATAAGAAGCATTCCCGGGTAAGACCGTTGATTCGTAGTGATAAGTGCCGCTCAGTAAATAAGATAACTGACCGCTGCCGCCGCTCAGAGTCGCTGTTCCGTTAAACGAACTGGCGGTATTACCCATATACCATTTTTGCCAGTCGAAGTAGGTGGTAGGACTCCACAATGTCAAATCCGGAGCATTGGAAACAGAGGGCGTGATACCGTCGTTGACAAATGCATCATTTCGAACTGACAGATATTGTTTCGTGTTCCACATTTTGGCCATCCGGGTAACGGTTCCGAAACCTGAATTCACGTTCAGATCCAAATGGGTTTTTCCAGGTCTTCCTTTTTTGGTAATAATTAAAATGACCCCGTTGGATCCCCGGCTTCCATAGATTGCGGTTGCATCCGCGTCTTTCAAAATGGTAATGCTCTCTATATCTGCCGGGTCGATTGAATTCATCGGGCTTCCGAAAACGGTTGATCCGTCTCCATTGGCCCCTCCCAAAATTTCCACGGGATTTGAAGTAAAGGGTACTCCGTCGACGATATAAAGTGGGTTGTTGCTCGCGGCGATAGAATTTTGTCCGCGTATCTGAACGCCAACAGGAGAACCTGGCAATCCGGAACCTTGCATAATCTGCAGCCCTGCAACGCGCCCTTCCAGCGCCTGTAATGGATTGGTCACGGGCTGGCGTTCGATAACTTCGCTCTTTACAACGGTTTCATTTCCGGTGGAATATCGCTGTGTGGTTACTCCATAGCCTATGAATTTTATCTCATCCAGCCTGCTGATTTTTATTCTTACTGCGATCGTCAGTTCTTTACGACCGCTTAGATGTTCCTCCCTGGTTTCGATATTCGCACCACTGATTACAAGAACAGCATTTTTATTAACTTCTGAAAGGTTGAAATATCCATCTGCATCAGTAACGGTACCTTCGTTCGAATTTTTAATGCTCACCGTAGCGCCGTTTACGGGTCCCTGGTCGCTGACTATTCTCCCTTTAAGCCGTTTACGGGTCCCTGGTCGCTGTCTATTATCCCTTTAACTGCAATCAACGAATCCTTAAAAATATAAAATTTTCCGTTTAATTTGTGTTTTTTTTCAGCAGACGTAAATTTACTGGAAATAAGAATATTCTTTCCTTTAAACTCGAACACTAAAGGTTGCGGTTTAAAAAGTTCCGCTAAAAACTTTTCCAAAGGAACATCAGTGACATGGATAGTAACTGGCCTGGCATTGTCGAGAACGGAACCAAAGTACACAAATACAAAACCGGTTTGTTTTTCAACGGAAGAGAGAACGAACTGCAGGGGAACACGCTCAGCTGAAAAAGTCACATTCTGCGATATACCTTTTGCAGAAACGTTCAAAAAACTCACAGTTAACAGGAGCGCAGTTAGCTTCATAACTAACAGAAATTTGGTGAGGTACCGGTGCTCCCCATGAGCCGGCCGCATACAAAAGGCAGTTTTTGCCATACTTTTGCATTGTTTGGGTGATAAAAAGCAGTCTTTCCACAGACTTTTGTTTTTCGAGTTACCCAAACGTCCGGCCAGTGATGTTTGCAGCATCGCTGGCTTTTTGTTTGAGTAATATTTTATATTGTTTTGTTAGTTTCCTTAGTTAGCTCTTACAACAATCACCTCCAGCTTTTATAGCACTATTAATGTTTTCCCTTCCAGCCTACAGTTCACACCCATTTTCTGTAATAATTCAATCACGTCAGAAAGATTGGTATTCCGGAATATTTTTCCATGAAAAACACCCTTGTGAACGGAACCTTCATACTGAACTTTTATATCATACCATCTTTCCAACTGACGCATGGCAGCATATATATCCAGATCTTCCAGATCAAAAAATCCATTCTTCCAGGCCAGCGCCTGATCAACGTTAACCGCTTGAATTTTTATCTTTCTGTCGTTCCCTTCGGAAATCTCTGCCTGTTGACCCGGTTTGAGGATGACATTATTCCCAGCCGCTATCGATGAGTGAAGTGATTGGTCAGCCGACACAACAACATTGTTACCAGCTTTGCCGGGCTGTAGCTTAGAGGTTGCAAATGCACCGGCTAAAACACGGACGCTGCCGCTAATTAAAGTCGCTTTAAGCGCGTTCTCGTCCGCATAAGCATTTACATTAAAACGGGTACCCAACACCTGAACATTTGCCTTTCCGTCGACATCCACAATGAAAGGCTGCTGCTTATGCTGCGCCACTTCAAAATATGCTTCGCCGGTGATCTTTACTTTACGCTCAGCACCTAAAAAAGCAACAGGAAACCGTATGGACGAAGCAGCGTTTAACCATACCCTGGATCCATCGGGTAGCATTAACCGGTACTGCCCTCCTTTAGGTGTTGACATGGTATTCATCATGATCTCTTTGGCCCCCAAACCTTTTGAATCATATACTACCTGACCATTCGCCAGCTTCATGACCTGGACACCGCCCTGATTGGCCAGTTCTCCATTGGCTGCACTATCCAAAATAATCCTGCTGCCGTCTGCCAGCGTTAAAACAGCCCTGTCACCTCCCGGTAGGACATCGGTATGCCGGCTGCTACGATTTGCAAGTGTTTGTTCCGATATTTTATGAATAGTCCACAGGTAAGCTGCGGTCGCTAATCCGAGAATCAGGATCGCAGCAGCAGCATAACGGAAAAACCCGCGACGAAGGAAATGAATACGGTGAACTGCAGGAGCACTGTTCTTTTTAGCGGCCTCTATTGTATGCCATGCCTGCTGCCTACTTGCGGTATCCCAATGTAAAGAAGCAGGCAGCGGATAGGTTTTCTCCAGGTCTTCTGCAACGAAATTATTCAGGTCATCCCTGTCCATCCACTGCTTTAATTCTTCCCATTCAGAAGGATCAAGGGTGCCTTCGTGATATCTGGCGAATAAATATGGTAACCGTTCGATATTCATAGTTCTTACTTGTATAAAGAGCATAAAAGATTCAGGGAGGGGTAAAGCACATTAAAAAAATTATAAAAATAAAAAAGCAGTAATGATCAGAAGTATTTCCGGAAACTCGCCGGAGCCCTTAAGGTAACCGGATATATACGATCTCACAGATCTGCGTGCAAGTTTAAGGTGTTTTTTAACCGTTTCTTTGGCAAGCCCCAGTTGAGAAGCCGTGTCATCAAGGGGCAAGTCCTCTTGCTCAATCAGTATATATACCTGTTTTTGCTGTGAGGGCAAGGAGTTAATAGCTTCCTGCCAACGTAATTGATATTCACGCAACTCTACCGAAGGTAGATATGCTGACTCATCTGAAAATTGTTGCTTCGGCGATTGGCTGTACTGATACTGCTTGAGGAGCCTAAACTGCTTTTGCAATTGGCCTACGTGTCGCAATACAGAATTGCGAGCCATAATAAACAGGTAATTGTCCAAACGTTCTACTTCAGGAAGTAAATGCCGTTTTTCCCAGATAGTAATAAAAATTTCCTGCAATTGTTCGCAGCATTCCTCATCGTCTGCTATATACCGGTTGATGGTAGCATATACCATTGCGTTAAAAGAATCATATAACAATCGGAAAGCCTGTTCATCCCCTTTGGATATCCGGAGCAGCAATTCTCGTTCGTTATAAAGGGGTTGCATTAACGAGGCGTTGAAAATCAATTCGTGAGTCACAAAGTTAGGAAATATCAGTAGAAAGGGAGAACATTAACGACACAGCGATCATATAATAATGCAGACTGTCATGAGCGGTACCTACTCGCTCCACATGATATCCCCAATAGCATTTCGAACCAGGTAATATTTGAGCAGATTTTGCCGGAATAACCTCCTGAGCAGAAATCTTACTGCAAATTGCAATTAACATTATACAGAGAAATAAGCGCATATATTCTTATATAATCGCGTAAAAATATTAATCAATTATGATTAATATTTATGAAGACCAATTAAGATCTTCAGATCTAAAATAATCCTCCACCCCCGCCTGGATCAGTTCAACCAATTCCGGATCCATATACGGATAATGATCCGGTATGTCCAGCACGATAATCTCCCTTTGCCGGGCGTCACGGGGATATTGCTCCAGCAAATATTTTTTGTGCTTCTGTTCCATCGCAAAAATCACATCCGCCCATTGCACTAACGCTGTATTGAACCCGGATACGCGCGGATGCTGCCGTGCCCGCCGACCAGCAGAAAAATCGTTGGCTGTGTTTATAAACCTGTTCGACCGTTCTACTCCGCCATTGGTTGCGGCTGCAAACAAATAAAATGTTGGGCAAGAGATGTTTTAACGTTTTTTCACGGCTTTCTTGCTTACCGCTTTTTTGACTTTCTTCGCAGGCGCTTTTTTCGCTGCTTTTTTGACGGGTCGGCGTACCACTTTTTTTGCAGCTCTCTTTTTCGGAGCCGTTTTCTTCTTCTTTGCCGCCCGCAAATCATGCACCTTTTCTTTGATCGCTTCGGCGGTTTCGATGGCGATATGCGCAAGATGATCTTTCTCTTCGATCAGTTTGTCTTTAATGTGCGACATCTGCTTTCCGATTTTCTGGAGCAAAGAGGGAGAAGGTTTTTTCGAAGCCGATTTTTTTGCTGGCATATGTTCTAAGGGTTTATTATTTAAAGATACGTATTGCCCAGTTCCTTTCGGTGTCAAACCAAATGTCCCCGCAGAGATGGCAGATCGCTGATATAAATAGCGGGCACGAACGGCATATTTGATAATTCTCCGGCAGAATAGTATTTAATACATTGTTTATCAAACATTTGAACAATCCGGGATTCGTAGGACCGGTAATAGCGCTGGCGCGCCGTTACGGTATCTGGTATTGCTTGGCCTGCCGTGATAAGGCAGCCTGCGCCTGCATCTCAAAAAAAAGCCTACCTTGAACTCACTTCAACAAAAAACCCTGTCGATCATGAAAAAAATTATTATAGCAATCTTACTCCTGACCTCACTGTTAGGGATAACCGCTTTTCATCCGGGCGGCGAAACCGGAAAAATAGAAGTCTTGTTTAATCACCAGTTAAATTTTAACGATATCGTAAAAATCAAGCTCGATCTCTCTCAGAGAGGTATCGTTGTAAACTATAGCCAGTTGGGCTTCGATGAAACGGGTCACCTGGAATCGATCGCGTTTTCGGTGGATTGCAGAGATGGATTCTCGGGCATGGCATACATGAGCGATCATTTATATAATCAGACCCGCTTTGGTTTCATCCGCGACTATGGCAAAGACGCCAAGATCCCTTTCGCAGTTGGAAGTCTGCAATGATCACGATTTCATCAAGGTGCGGCGTTCATGTTCGCCTGTTAAAAAAGAAAGTTTATGTCTGATCTATGCCCTGTTCTGCCGCTCGGTTGAAATCGTCAGAATATCTGCTTAATCAGGATGGCCGCAATCAATAAAAATAAATAAAACAGGACGGTTGTTTCTGTAAGAAACAAAGCCCTGATCAGATTTTTCCATTTGGCGGCAAGCGACCTCTTTTTAAGCGCTATAACCCCGCATATTTAGGCTTGCCCGTTAGACTTTTTTCCAATAGCCATATCAACTGGAAGAAAACAATTGTACCGAGCCTCTTATCAAAGTCTCGCTTAGCCTCTAAAAAACATTGAGTTAGTCACTTTATGATTATGATCTGGAAAATTTTATTAATGGTTCCATATCTCCATTGTCTGCTGCTTTCAATGCTTTTAGATATTCTTTTCTTGTGTCGCCTGCTTTTACCAGGTTTGCAGCACCCCAGGTAAACACAGGCAAACCAAAAATCTTTTCAACTATCACATCTCCCATTAGCCTGCTGTGTCTTCCATTACCGTTCGGAAAGCAATGGATGCTCACAATACGATGCTTAAACCGGATAGCAATTTCTTGAGACGGATATGTGTTGTTTTCAATCCAATACATTGCGTCCTGCAACAAATTGCGTAGATCTGTTGGTATCTGCCATTTGTCAACACCGATGTTTTTATTGGTTTTCCTGAATGCACCTGCCCAGCCCCATACATCGCCATACATTAGCCTATGCAGTAACAGCACAAATTCTTCGGTTAATATAGCTTTTGCCTTTAGCCTTCGCCCAATGGTCCACAGAATTGCTTTTTCAATGTTCTGCTGTTCAAATTCATCCAACTCTTCCCTTGTAGCAATGGTAGGGATAAGCAAGCCTTCTTTCTCGTCTTCATCAATTGGCGTTTGCCCATCACCGTAATCAAGCACTAATCCCATAAAGCTTTAGGCATTTCGTTTTTAATTTCTGTCGCCCTTTCTTCTATTGCCTTTTCAATTCTCTGCTTTGAATTTTCCTGGTCTTCCAGTTTCATTGTATTGGATGTACGAAGCACAATCTGTTTCGCCAGTTCCGTTGCTTTACGATCTATTAACGCTTCCAACGATCCATCTTTAGGCACAAAGCCATACACCAAATGCATATCTAAAGCATTTGCAGCTACCCGTAATGTTTTAATGGTAACAGAGCCATCTTTTTCCCTTTCTTCAATCGCCTGGGCACTTTGCTTTGTAATGGATAACTTTCTGCCGAGTTGATCTAAAGACATACCAAGGGCAAGACGGATAGCTTTTACCCAACCCGTAGGCGGAACAGGCACTTTTTGCACTACTGAGAAAACACGCATTTTTCCACTTAGCTGCTGTATTTGGAGAGATTTATTACTCATATTTGTAAGCCTATAGACTGACTAAATAAAGTCAAATGTAATATTATAATCTGACAAAAATATAAAAAAGTAAGCCCATTGGCTTTGGTCCAAACCTCCAACTAATTATGAAGGTGCCGCCTCGTCCACCAGCTAAATTATTGAACGTCGATCTATTGGAAGTGTTGACCGAGTTGATCGATACGCGCCGTTACGATGAATTTATTCAGACCAGCAACCAGAAATATCCTTACTGGGACAAATGGAAGTACCTGG
>JBGAJL010000143.1:0-8264 GCA_044224935.1 Flavitalea sp. | reverse complement strand
GGGTGATGAAGAATTTCAGCACGTTAACGAACATGACAAGCCAGGACTGGCATCAGCATGAAGTGTATAAGCTAAAGTGGAATGACTTTCAGATCAGAGACCAGCTTCGCTGGAAAGAAAAAGTGGGCAACTGGTGCCTGGATCCTTCATTTGGAATTCTGTTCAGCCGTTCGTCTTTTAAACAGGAAGTTAACGAGGCATCTTATGGTCCCGGTAATAGTGTTGGCACCCGCTTCGCGATGGAGGAGCATCGGGGTGATCCGGAGTTAAATATCAACCTTGCACTGGCATCATCGTATAAAGAGTGGTTCAGTGTGGATGGGGGCATTCAATATTCATTGCATAAAATTCCGTTCTTCCCTAAAACAGACAACAGCCTTTTGCCATTTCTTTCGCTTAGCGCTGACCTGTTGAAGATGTTTTCTACTAATGCCAGCAACTCATTGATGCTATATGGCTCGCTGTCTGCCGGCAACGGCATGGAAGAAAAAATATATCGTAGCCAAGTGGGGTATCTGAATCCACCAAATGTATCTTTTTCTCCCACTACCCAGACCAGGCCATCGAAATCATGGACACTAGGTTCGGTATTTAAAACCTCCGGTGACCGGTTCAGACTGGATTATGCCTTTCAGAAAAAACAATACCATGAATTCTTCATTACCAATAACTATAATGGTGGCCTAATAGCCGCACCTGCCCAAATGCGGACATTGGATCATTATTTAATTGCATGCTATAAAGCCAATATCTACCGCACCTCTATCTCAGTATCTTATCTGGATCGATCTTTTAAACCGGAGAATTCTCCGCCATTTTCATCATCCAGGTTGAAAATATGGTCGACTGTATGGGGTAATAATTTTCAATTTAAGGAATTTTATGCCGGTTTGAATGCAATGTATTATTCTGTGGCCGGTGCTCATTCCTTCATGTTACAGCATGTTGACATAGGACATAGCGGCCGGGTTGGGCGGTCTGTTCTGGATGTGTATCTGAGCGGCCGGAATTTATTGCAAAATAAACGATCGGTTATCAATGCGGGAGAGATCAGCTATTGGGGTGCGGGGTTGAGGATGAATTTCCAGTGAGAATAATTATTCCTTCGCTGCATTCCGGTCCGCCTTGACATTCATCACAAATTCCACTGATACGCCAACAAGGCTGGCAATTTCTTCGATTGGACGGGAAGTATTATTCAGTAGATACTTAACGAAAGCTGCTTTTTCTTCGAGTTTTCCCTCCAACCGGCNNNCCTCCAATCTGCCTTGCTGAAAGCGGAGATCTTTTCGTAAATCGTAAATAATTGGCATAGCATTTATTTTTTTAATAACTAATTGCTGAATCTCGCTGCTACGCAGGTTGGAAAGAATTTCCAGCTTCCTTATATTTTCTTCCAACTCCGACGCCGAATTAGTTTTCTCCCGCAATTTATCTAATATTTTATTTATTAGCAATTCTCCATCCGTATCGGGGTATTTCGATAAAACAGCAAATATTATTTCCCGGTAATTATCAGAATCAAGAAATAACTCAGATCCAAGCTCCCGTATATCGATTAATTTATATGCATAATAATTCCCATTAAACGATATATGGTTTTTCATATTTAGTTTCCTCTTACCAATATAAATAACCACACTGACCACCTCCATGTTATATTCCAGGTGAAGAGAATAGTCATACGCCGCCATCCGCCTGGCCATCCGCTGGTCGTTGGTGCTTTGAAACTCGAGGTGAAGAATAAATTTCTTTTTATTCCTGAGCTGTACAACAACCAAAGTGTCATTCTCTTTTTCAATAATAGTTTGAAAAACGCGGGGTGGTAAGGGTTGAATGTCTGCAATCTCTGCCGACAGCAGTCTCCAAAGCAAACCCTTACTGGGATTCACCAGATTGGAGCGCATCACTTTATCGTATATCCGTTTTTCCCTTTCCGGCATTAAACGCAAACTATCGCACTTCCAATACCTGTTCAAGGTTAAAACATCTATAAGCACCAGATGATTTAACTGTAAAATTCCCGGAAAAGAAACCCGGTTGGTATAATTTTTTCACTTATATATTATTCAGGAAAAAATCATCTATGCAAATGTAAAACAAAATTTTATATTTGCATAGATGATTCAGAGAAGGCTTGAAAATACCGTTAAACAAGCATTACGGCGCATCCCTGCCGTCGCCATACTGGGGCCCCGGCAGGTGGGAAAAACTACAATTGCCCTGGATATTGCAGAAGCCATTCCTTCGGTTTATCTTGACCTCGAAAACAGGCTGGATCTTCTGAAAGCGCAGGATATCGTCGCTTTTCATGAAAGTAATGCTGATAAACTTATCATTCTTGACGAAGTACAGCGGCTCCCGGAAATTTTTTCCTCCCTACGCGGCATTATCGATAAAGAACGCCGGAAAGGTAATAAAACAGGTCAATTTTTATTTCTTGGCTCAGCATCCATCGATCTACTCAAGCAATCAAGCGAATCGCTGGCAGGCAGAATAAGCTATCTCGAATTGTTTCCTCTTGATGTATTGGAGTTTTCTCCCGCTAACATTACCGACATCCAGACACTATGGCTACGAGGCGGATTTCCTGAAAGTGTGCTTGCCGCATCGAATGAAGATAGTCTGGTTTGGCGGCTTGATTTCATAAAGACTTATTTGGAAAGAGATATTCCTCAAATGGGTCCCCGGATTCCTGCGGAAACACTTGAACGGTTTTGGACTATGCTGGCGCATTATCAGGGATCAGTATTAAATGCCGCACATTTGGGTCGCAATCTCGAAGTATCGGGAGCCACAATTGGTAATTACCTGGATTTAATGACCGATTTATTATTGGTGAGGCGTCTAAAGCCATGGACCTTCAACATCAGTAAACGACTTGTCCGCTCACCCAAAATATACATTCGGGACAGCGGCATTGTTCACGCTCTACTGAATATTAATTCCTTTAATAATCTTCTGGGTCACCCGGTGGTAGGTGGAAGCTGGGAAGGCTTTGTCATAGAAAATATAATGTCGGCAGTTCCCCCCCGCGTTCAGCCATTTTATTATGGAACACCCGGCGGCGCAGAAATCGATTTAATACTTGAATTTTCAGCTTCAGAAAAATGGGCGATAGAAATTAAACGCAAATCATCCCCTTTCGTTTCTAAAGGATTTCATATTGCCTGTGAAGATGTAAAACCCGACAGAAAATATGTAATATATGCCGGCAGCGATCGTTTTTCTCTCGGTGAAGATATTATTGCCATCTCGCTCCCGGAATTAATGCAGGAGTTACTCGATCGAAAATAAAACGGTATTGCTTGCAATTATTTTATCATATCCTTTATTGATTGGATAAAAGAACAGATACCTTCATACTAAGTTTCAAATCCAGCCCTGCCTACCGCCCGTAAAATTTATTAATTGCTTCCACTTTATTATGCACGTGCAATTTTTCATAAATATGATACACGTGCTTGCGAACCGTTTCCTGGCTGATGTATAAGCTGCTGGCAATCTCTTTATATAAAAGCCCTTTTGCGAGGTATTCGAGGATCTCTTTTTCGCGGTTGGACAATACATCGATCGGCTGTTTAGCAACAGCCACAGGCGCTTCAATTACAGGCTGCGGTTTCTGAAAAGCGGCCACCACTTTCCTTGCGATCTGGCTGCTCATAGGTGCACCGCCTTCCCGCAGTTCCTGAATGGCTTCCAACAATTTCCCGGGAGTGGTCTTTTTCAGCACATACCCACTGGCGCCCGCAGCAAGCGCTTCAAATATCTTCTCATCATCTTCATACACGGTACACATCATGAAAAGCATCTCCGGGCATTCGGCCTTCAGTTTGCGCACGCAATCGATGCCGCTGTCGCCTTCGCCCAGGTTGATGTCCATCAACACTACCTGCGGTTTTAATATGGGAAGCGTCTGCAGCGCCTCTTCCGCCGTTCCCATGGCTGATAAAAGCTCATAGCCATCCGACATTTCAATGATCTGCGCCAGCGCAGTTCTGATATCCTTGTTGTCATCCACAATACACACTGTTGTCTCCATAGAAAGCAAAGATGCCGTAAATAGTCCGAAGGGGAAATACCACTTAGTGGTAATTATCGTAAGAGCGGGCTATAGACAAGGTATTTTTCCCTGAAATAGTTCTGCGGAAAGATATCGAATATCTCCATCAGGCGCGGCCGGGTGCCACTTTCCGCGATCTCGCGCGCCAGATCCCCGCCCTTAAGACAAATGAGCCCGTGGGGAACAGGCAGCTCATCTTCTTCATCCATAGTAAAACGCGGCCTGGGATTCATCAGCGGCTTAGCCCATTTCCATAATTCGCCCAGGGGGGCCACGGCTCTCGACACTACCGTATCGAATTTTTTTCCTTTGATCTCTTCCACACGGGTGTGATGTGCTTCTATATTTTTCAAGCCGATAGCATCTGCAACAGCGTTCACCACTTTTATTTTTTTACCGATACTATCGGCCAGATAAAAATGTACTTCGGGAAAAAAAATGGCCAGCGGGATGCCGGGAAAACCGCCGCCGGTTCCAATGTCTAAAATATTCATTCCATTTTTCAGATCGAAAGCCGCAGCGATGGACAAAGAATGCAGCACATGCTTTTCATATAACCCATCTTCATCTTTTCGGGAGATCACATTTATTTTACTGTTCCAGTCTTTATACAATTCCTCCAGCGCCGCAAACTGCTGCAGTTGCGTTCCTGTGAAATCATTGAAGTATTGCGTGATCAGCTCCAGCTTTTCTTTGGCCTTTTCCATAAAGTAGGAGCAAATATCAAATAATAAAAGAACATCCACAGATCAAATAACCAATACCACGCAAAGAGATCTTTTTCATCCAACTTGTTCATTGCACGGTAATAAATAATCCCCTGTGAAATTAACCTTACCAAAAACACGGCACAAGCCAGCCTCCAGTCGGAAAACAGCAGGCAGGCGACAAATAAAGGATAAAACAGGAAATGCGTGATGGAATATAATCCCAGGTAAAATCTATGAACAGGACGATAAAATTTACTGGTAGAATAATGTCTTCCTTTCTGCCGGTACCAGTCGCCAAAGTTTTTTTTAGGCTCCGATAAGGTGAATGCCTCCTTGTCAATAACTACTTTCGTGTTTTTCCTGTTTGCTACTCGATTAATAAACAGGTCATCATCGCCACCGGGAACATGATTAATTGAAGAAAATCCCTTGTTGTTGAAGAACAAAGTTTTTTTATAAGAAAGATTGCGCCCCGTGCCCATGTATGGGTTGCCCGACAATGCATACGAAAGATATTGCAGCGCTGAGCTGAACGTTTCAAAGCGGATAAGCTTATTGAGAACGCCGGCTTTTTTATGGTAAGCTCCATAACCGATTACTACCTCTGTGTCATTGTCGTATCCATCCTGCATTTTCTGAATCCAAAACTCCGATGCAGGCACACAGTCGGCATCGGTAAGCAGAACAATTTCATGTTTGGATTCTTTTATGCCTATCGACAGGGGATATTTTTTTCCCGGGATGCCCTTCGCCTCCTGCTGAAGGTTCACGATATGCATGTCTTTGAATGTCTTCTTAAATTCTTCGAGCAGATAGCGGGTCTCATCCTGGCTGTTGTGATTCACCACGATTACCTCATGCGTAGAAGAGTAGGTTTGAACGAGTACGCCCGGAAGATTTTTAGCGAGGTTGGAAGCTTCGTCGCGCGCGCAAACAATAACACTTACCGGATGCTGCTGCGACCGCTCCTTATTTTTCGATTTGAAAAAAGAAACCCTTCGGAAAAAAAACCAATGATATAAAAGTTGAATAAAAACAACTACGGAAAGGGAGTAAGAAAGCATTTGCGAAAATAAGATTTAATAATGTTCCACTATTAATAATTGCTCCTGTCCACCCGATTTTCCCATCAGAAGCCAAAATCAATACTATCGGTTACTATTCAGGATTCCCTATTTTTGTCTCTATGGAAGTAAATGACCTGTTGGTGGAGAAACTGGCCACCCTTGCCCGCCTTAGTTTTGAAGAACATGAAAAAACAGCGATCAGGGCCGACCTGCAGCAAATGATCTCCTTTATAGAAAAATTGCAGGAGGTGAACACCGAAGGCATCGAACCCATGCTGCACATGAGCGGTAATGTGAACATCCTGCGGGAAGATGTGGTGCAGGGCTCCGTATCGCGGGAGGAAGCCCTGAAAAATGCGCCCGACGCCGATGGCATTTTCTTCAAAGTACCCAAGGTGATAAAAAAATGACGATACCATCTATCATACACCTGGATAATATCTATAAAAGTTATTTTATGGGTAAGCAATCCGTAAGCGTACTGAAAGGGCTTTCGCTGGATATTCGTAAAAATGAATATGTAGCCCTGATGGGGCCCTCCGGATCGGGCAAAAGTACCCTGATGAATATCCTGGGCTGCCTCGACTCCCCTACATCCGGTAGCTATGTACTGAACGGACAGGATGTGAGCAAAATGCAGGACGACGCGCTGGCCGATGTACGCAACAAGGAAATCGGGTTCGTGTTTCAGCAATTTAATTTACTGCCCCGGATGTCGGCACTGGAAAATGTGGCCCTTCCGCTGGTGTACGCCGGCATACCCAAAAAACAACGGCTGGAAATGGCCATGGACGTGATAAAAAAGGTAAGCCTCGAAGACAGGAGCCATCACAAGCCCAATGAACTTTCCGGCGGCCAGTGCCAGCGCGTAGCTATCGCCCGGGCGCTGGTAAACAATCCTTCTATCATACTCGCCGACGAGCCGACGGGTAACCTCGATACAAAAACTTCGGTCGAAATCATGGAAATATTCAACACAATCCACGAAGGCGGCAATACAGTAGTACTCGTTACACACGAAGAAGATATCGCCAACTACGCACACCGCGTCATTCGCCTGAGGGATGGAAAGATTGAAACAGATGAAGTGATGGAGAAGTTTAAAGTGAAAACTTAAAAGTGAACCTGATCGAACCGGATCTGCCCCTATCTTATTTTTAACTTTTCACTTTTAACTTATTTATCCCGTGTCTTCAAAAATCTACACCAAAACCGGCGACCAGGGACGCACTTCATTAATCGGGGGAACCAAAGTTCCCAAAAGTCATATCCGCATCGAAACGTATGGTACCGTGGATGAGCTGAATAGTTTTATCGGAATGGTGGGCGACCAGTTGAATGATGAACATTCCAGGCAAGTCTTAAAGGAAATCCAGGACAGGCTGTTTACCATTGGTTCATCCCTCGCCTGCGATCCTGAAAAAGAGCCCAAAATGAAGCTGCCTGATCTGCTGGAAGAAGATGTGCATTTCCTGGAAGCGGAAATAGATCAGATGAATGAAAAACTGCCGGCGATGCGTTCATTTATCCTGCCGGGAGGAAGCATGGCCATATCCACCACTCATGTGGCCCGCTGCGTTTGCCGGAGAGCAGAAAGAAACTGCGTGAACATGCAGGAACAACAACTGTTCATTGATTCGCTGGTTATCAAATACCTGAACAGGCTAAGCGATTATCTGTTTGTATTGGCCCGCTATATTGGGTATTTAACCGGGATACCGGATGTGGAGTGGAAACCGAGGCTTAATACTCGTCCTCGTTAAAGAAAAAATCATCCTGGCTGGGATAGTCCGGCCAAATGTCTTCAATGCCTTCATAAATCTCTCCTTCATCTTCCAGTTCCTGGAGATTTTCTACTACTTCAATGGGCGCACCACTGCGGATCGAGTAGTCGATCAGTTCGTCTTTGGTAGCCGGCCAGGGCGCGTCCTCGAGATAAGAGGCTAGTTCAAGTGTCCAAAACATTGTTGCCTTTTTTATATTATCCGTATGGATAATTTGCGCAAAAGTAACTGTAAAGCGCAAATAACCAAATATCTTTTAAAGTTTAGGGAAGAAGCGCAAAGATAACTTCGCGTCTTTACGAAGACCTTGCGCCTTTGCTGAAACTTGTAGTATCTTAACGCGCTCATAAGAGACTATGTTACAGGCAAAAGGAATTTATAAAAATTATGGGGACCTGGAGGTGCTCAAGGGCGTGGACCTGGAGTTGCAAAAGGGAGAGATTGTAAGCATCGCCGGTCCTTCAGGCTCGGGCAAAAGCACCCTGCTGCATATTTTAGGCACGCTCGACAAGCCCAATAAAGGAGAAATCATCATCAGCGGCCAGAAGATCGGCACGCTCAATGATAAGCTGGTAGCTGCTTTCCGAAACAGGCATATCGGGTTTGTGTTCCAGTTTCACCATTTGCTGCCCGAATTCAC
>JBGAJL010000142.1:0-8265 GCA_044224935.1 Flavitalea sp. | reverse complement strand
ACTGATCGCTTCGGGAACATGTCGGAGACAGTTGTAAATATATTTGCCGACCAGGCCTGATGAGCGGAGGCCGCCAATCCAATAATAAATACCGCGAGCCACATGTTGGTTGCTCCAAGCGATTGCGAGAAAATCACCGGCACAACAAAAAAAGCATAGATCAGCATGGATGATTTGCGTGCCCTGAATACGGTCCAATTTTTCCTGATAAGGTACAAAGGCAGCCATCCACCGGCAATGCTTCCAAGGGAAGACATTGTATACACCAATGCTACAGGCAGAGCCAAATCAGTTCCCTCCATCCCATATTGTGATTTTAAAAAAGCAGGTAACCAAAAAAGATAGAACCACCAAACCGGATCGGTCAGGAATTTACCCAATACAAATGCCCAGGTCTGTTTAAACTTCAGCAATTGCAGCCAGGGAATCGCCTTGGCCGGTTCTCCTGCAATCACCGTTTCTTTTTCATCAAGGTCGCTGTGAATATATGCATACTCTTTCGCGGACAGTCTTTTACTGCGTGATGGAAGATCATAGAATATGAACCAAAATATTAACCATATAAATCCGGCGGCTCCTGTTATGATAAATGCCCATTGCCAACCCCATGCGGCCGCAATGGCAGGAACAGTAACCGGCGCCAGGATGGCTCCTATATTGGTGCCCGAATTGAAAATACCTGTAGCAAAAGCTCTTTCTTTTTTAGGGAACCATTCAGCGGTCGTTTTTATCGCCGCAGGAAAATTCCCGGCTTCGCTGATACCGAGCGCAGACCTGGCGACTAAAAAACCTATCGTACTTCTTACTGCGGCGTGCCCCACGGCACTAAAGCTCCATAAAATCAATGCGACTGCATAACCGATCTTTGTTCCCACCTTATCTATAAATCTGCCGGCAATCAGCATACCGACGGCATAAGCTATTTGAAAAGCGATGACAATGCTGGCATAATCCGATTCTGTCCAATGGAACTTAACTTCCAGTTCCGGTTTCAATAAACTAATCACCGCACGGTCGAGGTAATTGATAGTGGTGGCAAAAAAAATGAGTGCGCAGATCGTCCATCTGTATTTGCCCGCAGTTTCACCGGCCGTTAATCCGGCAGCGGTCAATTTCTTTTTTTTGAGGATATCGTTCATGATATTTTTGTTTGCTGATATCCTTCTGTTGATTTCAATGAGCCAAGCACACCCAGTTCAAGCCCCCTGATCTCTGCAAGCCCTTTCAATCTTCCGATACATGAATAACCGGGGTTAGTGATCTTATGCAGATCATCGAGTAGCTGGTGGCCATGATCAGGACGAAAAGGCAATGATATCTTTAATTCCTGTTGCAATAGACATAACTCTTTCACTATTGCATACATATCATTGTCGCCGCCCAGGTGATCGGCTTCATAAAAGTTTCGTTCTCCGTCTCTGGTCACATTTCTCAAATGAACAAAATGGATCCGTTCCCTGAGACGTTTTACCATTTCAGCAAGATCATTTCCTGACGACGCGCCGAGTGAGCCGGTGCAAAAGCAAACGCCATTTTCAGGTATATCCACTTTTTTCAGAAAATAACTGAAATCTTCCATACAACTGACCACCCGCGGAAGACCCAGGATCGGGAAAGGAGGATCGTCCGGATGAATAGCGAGCTTTACTCCGCATTCCGCGGCCACTGTTGCGATCTCATTTTGGAAATGACAGAGGTTTTCCCGCAGGGCGCCGGCATCTATATCTTTGTACCATTCCAGCTTGCGCAGCATTTCTTTAGTGGTGAGTTTTTTTTCTCCTGGAATGCCGGACATTACCGTGGAGCACAATGCTTTCAATTCTTTTTCCGAATAGTTTTTAAACCTGTTCTCTGCTTCCTGAAGAATGCCGGCAGGATAGGCGAGGTCCGCATTGCTGCGTTTTAATATGTATAAGTCGAACACTGCAAGGTCTGCCCAGTGATAGCGCAGCGCCAGCGAGCCATCCGGCATCCGGTAGTTTAACGAAGTGCGGGTCCAGTCGTTTACCGGCATAAAATTGTAAGTGATCACTTTTATTCCGCACGCCGCAACGTTCTTAACAGAGGCTTTGTATTTTTCTATGTAATTTTTATAATCACCAGTCCTGGTCTTTATGCTTTCATGCACAGTGAGGCTTTCCACCACCGGCCAGGTAAATCCCTGCTTTTCGATCACCTGTTTTCTTTTGCTGATTTCTTCCACCGTCCAGATCTCTCCATGCGGAATATGGTGAAGGGCGGTTACGATCGCTGTGGCGCCGGTCTGTCTGATATCCTGAAGGCTGATGGGATCGGAAGGTCCGAACCAGCGCCAGGTTTGTTGCATTTTATACATAAATGAGCTGTGCACTTTTATACTCCGCTGAATATGGAAAAGCCGCCGTCGATATTGACCACGGTGCCTGTTACAAATTTTGAAGCGTCGCTCAATAACCAGATAAGGGAGCCCACCAGTTCATCTGCTTTTCCAAAACGGTTGAACGGTGTGTGATTAATTACCAGCTCACCTCTTTCCGTCATCGTTCCGTCGGCTTTCGTCAATAGAGTGCGATTTTGTTCTGTAAGAAAAAAGCCGGGTGCGATGGCATTTATTCTTATCCTGTCACCGTACCTTTTTCCCAGTTCAACTGCGAACCATTTGGTGAAGGAGTCAATGGCAGATTTCGCCATGCTGTATCCCAGCACTTTGGTTATCGCTCTCTGGGAAGCCATGGAAGAAATGTTGACAATACTGCCCTGCCCGTTATTTTTTATCGCCTCTCCAAATATCTGTGTGGGCAATAGTGTCCCGAACAGATTCAGATTCATCACTTCATTCAGTGCAGCCATATCCAAACGGAAAATATCATCCTCAGGCGCGATCACGGCGCCGGGCAGGTTTCCGCCTGCGGCATTCACCAGCCCGTCTATTTTTCCATATTCGTTTATTATTTTTTCTTTTGCGCTGATCAGTTGCTGTTCATTGGTTACATCGGCAATCAGCATCATGGCATTTCCACCCCTGCTCCTTATTGACGCTACCCGTTCGGCCGCGATTTTTTCATTCCGCCCGAGCACACCGACAATACCGCCTGCGGCAGCAATTCCATGAATGAAAGCATTGCCTAATACGCCGGTTGCCCCGGTGACGACGATCACTTTGCCGGTCAATAAAAACGTATCCTGTATTATCATTTGCATCACCTTGCTTTTGATGGCTGCTGTGCCATTTCGAGTGCTTTGGTAGTGGTGAAATATTTTGCAATCATACCGGACTCTTCCCAGTCGGGCAGTTTTCCATCTTTCAGATATTGCAGATACCGTTTCATCACTTCCGCGAAATGCGATTCGTGACCCTGCGCATATTTATCGGGTATCACTATTTTCCAGCCATTTGCATATTTTTCGAGGCTCACTCCGGGAAATTGTATATTAATTTCCTGTATTCCATTTTCTAAATTGCGGAAGAAAGCTGCAGTGTCTTTCGCAGCGCCGGATGGCCAGACATAAAGTGTGCTTTTCCATGATTCTTCTTTTCCCGTTCTTATTTCCAGGATGGCTTTCGTTCCTGCAAAGCGCGAAGAATAAGTGTCGCCGCCGCCCGCAGGTGCTTCGTAAGTCCATTTAACGGTGACCCTTGCATGTACATTTTTGATCGTGTAATCAATGGTTCCGTTTCCATGAGTGAGCAAAATGGAATCGTTGCTGACATAATTTTTTAGAAAATCCGGGAAGTGATCTTCACCGGTGATCTGCGAAAATTGTGAAAGGGTCAATGGCGTGGGCCAGGTTTTTGATGATAGTATGCGGATATCCTTGGAATAATCCAGCGGCACTTCCGGAAAACAAACCCACTGTACCAGGTCCACCAGGTGCGTGCCGACATCCACGATGGCATCGCCTTCCTGCAGCGGATCAAAAAACCAGTCGGGGCGCAGGAGCGGCTTGCCGGAAACATTTTTTCGGTAGCGGTGTATGCTTTCCAATATCACTGCGGGTGAACCGGGTGTGCCTTGTTTCAACTCACCGAAAACCGACGGCATATGCATCAGCATTTTTTGAAGCACAGTGGTGATTTCCGAGCGTTCCGTCATAATATCATACAACAGCAGCCCTTTATTCTTTGCCGTTGAAAAAGCCTCTTTCAGTGTATCAAATCCTGCTGTATTGATGGCCATCGGCTTGTCGGCGAGCACATTTATGCCAACGTCTATCGACTTTTTAATATATGAGGCTTTTCTGCTGTTGTTGCCCGCCAGCACCACTGCATTCCCTTTTTTCTCATCGAGCATTCGCTGGAAATAATCATTGCCGGTATATACTTTTTCCGTCCATCCGGTGGGCGATTGTGCCTGACCGTTATATTGCCGGATATAATTAAGATGTTCCCGCAGGCCCAGTCCATCAGGAGCATAAACATACACTGTGGAATCTATGCCCGGGTACATGCTTTTCTGCACCAGCGCCGCGTGAAAATGTGCAGGATCGAGTGTGATCAGCCTTACCGCGCTGCCTGATGCCTGTACCGGATGGTTGCTGTCTGACGCACAACTGCTATTTATCACGGCGATGGCAAGTGCCAAATAAAATATCCGGGTATTTTTCATGTAATTATTTTACAGTGATAAATTTATATCATCGTTTCCAGATTATATTCCTGGTTCAACTGGTAAGGCCAGCGTTCGGAACGGCTGAGCATAGCGTTGGCTTCGCTGTCATTGACGAATCTTTCGCTGACCGGATCCCAGAATAATTTTCTTCTCAGCTTCATGGCTATGGTATTCAGAATGCAGACCGAGCAGGCGCGGTGACCCACTTCAATAGGGGCTGCCGTCGGCCGTCCGTCGAGGATGCATTCCAGCCAGTTGAGATGATGTTCCTTACTTTGATATAAATGAATTTCATTGGGGCCTATCTTCGACTCAAGGATTTTTGGATTGCTGGCAGACAGGGATTTTTCTGCGGCATTTTTGGAAGCCGGGTCTGTGGCAGTGACACCGCCCGGGCCGCGGCCCACGAATATCCAGCCATCCGTTCCTACGAATTTCACCCCGTTGTTGTAGCTGTCACTCGCCAGCACGGTAACGCCATTGGCAAAACGGCTTTCGGTTTTAAAGGGCCCATGCACATCCCACAAGGCATCTTTGGGGGGCCAGGTGACCTCGTGACAGAATATTTCCAGCGGACCGGTGAATTCGGTGCCCATTCCCCAGTTGGCAATGTCAAAATGATGCGCGCCCCACCCGGTGATCATGCCTGCGCCATATTGTTCGCAGCGCAGCCATCCCGGCCGGGTGTAACTGCCGTCCTGCGGATGCACTCTTTGTTCAGTGTACTCGGAATAAGGCGTGCAGCCCGACCACATTTCAAAATTGAGGTTGGGTGGCACCGGCATCCGTTTCTGGGGCTTTGCCTGGCTGGGGTCGTCTCCCGGCAGGCCAACATAAACAGTTTGCAGGGTTCCTATACGCCCGTTGCGCACCAGCTCACAGGCCCGGTGAAACTGGGGCCACGGTGAAAGTGACCGCTGTTGCGAACCTATCTGGAAAGTGATCCCTGATTTGTACACTTCATTGCTGAGCGTTCTTCCGCCTGCTATCGTCAGCGATGCAGGCTTTTCCATGTAGATATGCTTGCCCGCGCGCGCTGCATGAACGCCTGCCAGCGCATGCCAGTGGTCGGGTGTGCAAATCAGTACCGCATCGATATCCTTATTGGCCAGCAACTCACGGTAATCATCATACGCTTTTGTTCCATTGTATGATTTCCCGGATTTTTTGGCGTAATAATCGTCCACAAATTCTTTTCCTTTTTGGAGGCGCCTGCTATCTACATCACACACGGCCATGATATTGGCCATGTTCCACTGCCAGGTGCCTGGTATATCCCATTGACGCGCGATGCGTCCCATGCCGATCACCCCGATATTGATGCGGTTACCGGGCGAATATTTACCGATGACACTTGCCGGTACGACGGTGGGAAAACCCTGTGCACCGCCGGGGAGATTGGCCAACGCCACAGCCCCTGCGGCTCCTTTCACCGTGTTGGACAGGAATTTTCTTCTATTGGTTCGATCTCGGAAGTCCTCTGGATTCATACGTTGAAGTTTTAATTCGATTTTATAAGTGGCCACCGTTCATTTTGCGGACCGAAACTTTCGGAGGATGGGCAAAACTGTTCCAGGTCTTTTCCGCCAATGCGGGAGAAATGGTTCCGTCATACACCAGCATCCGGTATTTCAGCACGTATTCATGGTTGGGTGCCAGGTTCCAGTCCATATCGCGGGTGGGACAGAAGTTGAAGAAAACATCTCCTCTGCCATTCATATTCTCCCGCCATATACGGATAGGCTCGGGAAAATTATAATTAGTGGGGTAATCCATAAACAGCACGCCCGAATGTCCACCACCCACATCTCCGTCGATCATGCACCAGCGTGCGCGTGTGGAATCTGCATCTTTCCGCGTCTTTCCGGCAGAACTGAGCACTTTGCTGTTTTGATTGGTCCAGTCCGGCGTTGCCCTGAATCCCAATCCCGCGTAGCGGTATGCCTTCAGCACCACAGGATCGGGTGTGGCGCAATTCAGTTTGGAGGTAAAATCCCACAGCCACATACCGGTGCCGATATTATACACGCGTATGTCCCACACTTCGTTCATGGCCACTGTTTCAGTTTTTGCGGTTGAATCGCCAAAGACTACATGTTCCTGCAACGCTTCGAAGCCACTGTAGACCGGTCCTTCGGTTGTTGAAATAAATTTTGCAAAACGCACGGTGCCTTCTTTTTTAACCAGGTTCCAGAAATCCACGATTTTACCTCGGAAGGCCACTTCTGTCCAGGGGTTCCAGATGCCCACATGGTGCGGATGATCGGGAGGATTGGTGCGGGTGAGTTCATGCCCTGAGGGCGACCACAAAGGATGGATGTAGCCGCTTCTTTTGTACACAGTATCCATACCTGCAGGAGGATATACTGTTTTGTAATTGTACCGGATAATGTTTTTCCCGTTCTCGCTCAGCAGCAGGGCTCCGTTGCGGTCTGTGACCTTGATTGGCGGAATGCTCTTTTTTTCCTGTCTGCTCTTCGACAGTTCATATACCAGGGTCTGACCGCCTGCAGCGTCCTGTCCGCCAACCAGCCACCACAGTGAGCGGCGATTGTCGTGTTCCACCTGGAAGGGAACGGGTATTCTTTTGGCGCCAATAACCTGCTCCAGGACCAGTGAAGAGTCTGCAGCTGTCGTTATTTCGTCGAGGTCAATACGGACGGGCGCCTGGATGCTCTCCTTTGCCTGCTGAAGTGTCAGCCGCGCGATCGGCTGGGCAAAAATGCTTTCGCCGATCGTCAGGCCAACTATTACACCGCCCAGTGTAAAAAGATATTTCATGTTCTTTGATTGTGCTCGTTTCTTAAAAAAATTCAGATATCCATTCCGAAAAAATATTATCAGTGCGAATAAGGCCGGGCCCTCTCATGGGTCGGGATGTTATGCAAACGGATTAACCATACTTCGGCCACCTGCACTCCTCTTCCGCTGCCTCCCAGGCCGGGAGGTCTGGTCCATTTCAACCTCAATTCACCTGTTTTTGTTGCTTCCATGGGAATAGCAAATTCCAACGGCTCATAGTTCATATTCTTGGCCTGCATAGGATGGATCTCAAATTTATCATTGGCGACCAGCCTGATATCGGCCTTTGCTTCCGCTCCATATACAACCTTCAATTTATAATGCGCGGTTTTGTCAAGGGAAGGATAAAACATTTCCAATGGATGTTCGTGCAGTGTTTCCGAGAAAGTGCTGGAAGAGATACGTGAGCTGTGATTACTGGTCCGGAAAGCGAAGCCCGTCATCGGAGCTTTCAGGAACGCAGGATCATCGGAATACCGGGTGCCGCTTACCAGGTGAGGCTGCGCACATACATTGCCCAGGTCGTCGTAAAATCCGCCTGCTCCGGGATTGGTCCAATTAATGATCGCCTCTATTTTTTTCAAACGATCCGTTTCGTTCCCGATTGAACGGATCTCCGGAAAACGGGCTTTCAGCCAGGGCGCATTATTTAAAGGGAAGTCGATCAGATCCAGGTTTGCCCCGCGATGAATGGCGATGGCCTGATAGCGGGAAACACTGAGTTGCATGTGGATGCTTTGAAAAAGTGCTTCGGCCAGTTCAAAAACACGGGCACGCAAATCGCTCCACGACGGAACGGGCGTGGCGGCAAGTGCAGCTTCGGCAGATGTGAGCGCAACCTCGCTGCCGATGGAGGGCGCCTGTCTGAGAAATT
>JBGAJL010000141.1:0-8558 GCA_044224935.1 Flavitalea sp. | reverse complement strand
TATCGTAATCGGCTTGCTTAATAGTATCAACAATCTGGTCAGCTATTTTGTCCCTGCTTATATTTCTGAAAGCACCCGCTAACCTTCCCGCAAATGTGGTGTGCCCGTTTTCCAAAAGGATAGGTAATACCTCGGAAGCATCTCTTATCAACGTCAGGGCTGTGCGGGCATCTATCGCATTTCTCGTGTAAATGCTCGGTGAGCTATAAACCAAAGCAGCCGACAGATTATACATCCTGATCCCATTGGTTATGATGGTTTGATCCGCTGGGGGAATAGCAGTCCTTAAATTGAACAAAGATGTATTATGCGGCAAAGGTGTAGGGTTATTATTCCCTTGCGGTGAACGTATCATTAACTGTTGAGGTACTGCACTGTTTCCCGCATGAATAAGAAGCGACTGATCTGCCGATAAGCACCAGTCCTCACCAAATTTGTAATTCAGGAATTTGGCAATGAAATCCCAATAGGAACTGTACCAGGATGTGGTTTCACCTTCCTTTTCCGCAGGGTCGGTTGGTATGTACCATCCCTTTGTCACTTCACGGATAAAGCCGTTTTTAAGTAGTATTTCCCTATATTTTCTATTGGGTATTTCATCGGTATGAATACCGACAATGCCCTTGTCCTGTAACTCTTTCAGGAATTTAAGAGATTCTACTAATCTTTCTCGTGGTGTGGCCATATCGAACAGTTTGAATTTTTATGCGGCTAATGAGCTTTTTGCTGCCTGTTAAGTTATTAAACCTCGGCGTTCAACTCTTATTAAACCGTGTCGTTTTCACAATATTAAACAAAGATGTAGCAAATTTAGTAAATTTTGCTGTGATAATTCTATTTAATGTTGTTCAACTTCACTTTTCTTCTTACCTTTACATAGTACCACACTTAATTTTTATAGTATGAAAATAGCAGACCTATATGTACGGGTAAGTACGGACGAACAAGCCGATAAGGGCTACTCGCAACGTGACCAAGAGGAACGTTTGCGGAAATACTGCGAAATAAACAATATTCGGGTCAGGAAAGTGATCCTGGAAGACCATTCGGCTAAGACTTTCAAACGACCAGCGTGGACAGGACTATTGGGGGATTTACGCAAACACAAGGGGCATACTGACCTTATTCTGTTTACGAAATGGGATAGGTTTAGCCGTAATGCCGGGGATGCGTACCAAATGATCAGCACCCTTCGGCGTTTGGGGATCGAGCCGCAGGCAGTAGAACAACCGCTTGACCTCTCCATTCCAGAAAATAAAATGATGCTGGCGTTCTACCTCGCAGCACCTGAAGTAGAAGATGACCGCAGAGCATTAAACGTGTTTCATGGGATGCGTAGGGCTAAGAAGGAAGGTCGCTGGATGGAGCCACCCATAGGTTATGCAAACAGGGTTAATGAGAATGGGAAGAAATATATCGCTCCGAAAGATATTCAGAGGGTGATATAATGAAATGGGCATTTGAAGAACTATCCAGTAGTAAACTCAATACCGAACAGAGTATGGAGGAAAGCAAAGAAAAAGGATTGCAGTGCAGTAAGAATAACTTTTGGGTTGCCATACGAAACCCGATTTACTGCGGATTGATATTTATTCCAAAGTATAAGGAAGAAGAAAGCCTGTTGGCAAAAGGTCAACACGAACCTTTAATCTCTGAAGCTCTTTTTTATGATGTTCAGGATGTATTGGATGGACGCAAACGAAATTTGGGAACAAAAGTTACAGCCGATGACAACATTCCATTGAGAGGTTTCTTAATCTGTCCAAAATGCGGAAGGATGTTAACAGCCAGCGCATCAAAAGGAAGAACGCAATATTACCATTACTATCATTGCAGTACTGCTTGCGGTGTTCGTTACAAAGCAAAAGAGACAAATGATAAAATGCTTGAGGAAATCAAAAAATATGTTTGGCCACTTTCAAGACTTGAAATGTGCAAAGAAGTAATTACGTCAACATATAGGTCAAAAGAACGTGGAGAAAGAGATGAACAGAAAGATTTGAAGGTACAATTACAGGAAGTCAACAACCGGGTTGTAAAAGCAAGGGAACTGCTTTTATATGGCGATATTGAAGGTAATGATTATCGGGCTATCAAATCTGAATGTGAAGAAAAAATCAATCGTCTGGAAGCAAAATTAAAGGCTGCTGTAAATTTCCAAACAACGGTTGAACCTTTATGGAACAAGGCGTTTAACAACATTGCACAGCTTGATACATTGTATAAAGAAGGTACGGTAGAGCTAAAACGAAAGATAGTTGGTTCGATGTTCCCTGAAAATCTCGTATTCGACGGTTGTCAACATCGAACCAAAAGATTGAATGAAATCATCAACATTATAGCCTTAATAGACAAGGAATTAAAGCCCAAAAAAAATGGGACAAGTCGTTTGAATTTTGACTTGTCCCACATGGTGATCCCGTTGGGACTCGAACCCAAGACCCATACATTAAAAGTGTATTGCTCTACCAACTGAGCTACGGAATCTTCCCGTTTGAATGGGGTGCAAAAATAGGCTAAAAACATATTGCACCAAACTTTAAATAAAAAATTTCCTGCGTTAGAAATTACCTCTGGAATAGCCCTGCTGCACCCGCCCCCCACCTCTGAAAAGGAATCCGCCAAAATCGCCTGCGCTCATTAAAAACCGCCACGATTTTTATCCGCCGCCATCTCACGGAATTCCGGAATCATCCTTATTTAACTAAAGATTTAGTTTTAAAACTAAAAAATTAGTTTTACATTAGTGCTTCAACAGCTCACTATGAACAGGCCCCTCACAAAAGCAGAAGAACAGATTATGCAGGTACTCTGGAAACTGGACAAAGCATTCCTTCGTGAGATAATTGATGCACTGCCCAAACCAAAACCTCATCCTAACACGGTAGCCACTATCCTGAAGATACTTACCGAAAAAAGATTTGCCGCCAAAGAAGTAATCGGGCGGACGCATCGCTACTACCCGCTCATAAGCAAAGAGGAGTATTCGAAGTCGACCTTGAAAAATATCGTGAAGCGATATTTCGAGGGCTCCTTCAGCAGTATCGTATCTTTTCTTGTAAAAGAAAAAAACCTCTCTCTCGAAGAGCTTGAAACCCTCGTTCAGGACCTTAAAAAACAAAAAAAATGATCGAGCTCCTGACCCGGAATTTCTCCGGTCTGTTCCTGTATGCCCTAAAAACAATTGCCTGCTCCGGCATTCTTTACGGCTTCTATTATTTTTTCCTGCGTAACCAGCGCTGGCACGAATGGAACCGCTTCTACCTGCTGTTTTCAATGGCAGTATCTATCGCAGTTCCCTGGATCCGGGTCCCGTTACTGCCCGCCGCCCACGCACAGGAGATAACCCTGACCCACTCAACTCCGCCTGCAATCGTAAACGGCGAGTTTTATGAAGCGGATCAGGCTACAGGCACTCCGGCTATTCACTGGCCCGGTATTGTTTCATATGTCTATCTCTTCCTGACAATGGTCGCATTCATCTTTCTTCTTGTTGCGCTGACACGTCTGCTTCTTATCGTTATTAACAATCCCAAGAAAAGAATGAACGGTTATACCCTCATTTTTACCAGTGAAAAGAATGCGCCCTTTTCGTTTTTCCATTTCATCTTCTGGAACCGGGAGACGGATCTCTGCGAGCCGGCAGTAAAAACAATTTTATATCATGAACAGGTGCACGTTCGTCAGTGGCATTCCGCCGACAAACTTTTTCTGCAGATCCTTCATATTTTTTTCTGGTTCAATCCCTTTTTGTGGCTCACCCGCAAAGAGATTGATATGGTTCACGAATTCACCGCCGACGAATACACATCCGCCGAATCGGGCGCCGGCGAACTAGCCGGCGCTATGCTTGCCTCATTGTTTCAAAGCCAAACCTCCCGGGCGCTGATCAATCATTTTTATTCACCTTCAATAAAACGCAGATTATTTATGCTTACAAAATTCAATAGTAAACATTATCCTGCCACGCGCTGGCTGTTTCTACCTCTTCTTGTTCTTCTTTTCGGTGCATTTACCCTCATCCGCAAACCAGCACCACAATTAAAAGCAGCACGCATTTTTACTGTAGTCATCGATGCGGGCCATGGGGGAGAGGATAATGGCGCCAAATCACCGGATGGCACAACGGAAAAAGATATTGTACTGGCGATTGCCCTGGCCGTTAAACAGCAAAATAATGATCCGAATCTGGATATTATATTAACAAGAAATAACGACGGATACATGTCTCTCAAAGACAAAGTGGATTTTACTGTTCGTCAGCATCCCGACGCATTTCTTTCCCTGCACATGAATGCCGGCTCATCAGAAAAAAGCGGATTCGACATGTTTGTAAACGCGGATAGTACGGTATATTCAAAACGCTCAGCGGCATTAGGTGCCGCCCTGGCTGCCAATATCAGCACCGTATATGCGATCAGCCCTCAACTGAAACGCCGGAGCAATCCGGGCATTTGGGTGCTTCATGCCCCGCAGATCAATTACCCCGGCATTTTGCTGGAATGCGGCTTCATAGATAATCCAAAGGACCTGGCATTTATTAAAGATCCCAATAACCAGCGCAAAGTGGCCGACGGCATCATTCGCGCATTGGGTGCATTTGCCAGGGAGCCTCAATAAATCCTTACGTTACGCGTAATATATTGCTTTATGTAGAGCCGCCTTTTTTATGTACATAGATGACCTTGTATTTCTCGGGCCGTACCATCCTGTTCTTGTGCAACGACGACCAGGTAATGCCCGCTGCCATAACACCGGCTGCAATAATCAATGACGGTAGTTTATTGTTTGCATCGATCGATTCGTGACGGTAAGCGCCATTAACCAGTTCGAGCACCAGGTACCCTCCACCGCCAATAGTCATCAGGGGCGGCAGCATCCGCGTGAGAAAATTATCTTTTTGCTGTCCCGGGCTGAATCCATGAATATATTTTGAAGAAAAATTAAATCGCTCGATTTCGCGGTAATCGAAGCCAATTGTATAATACAACGTATCTATCGTGGTGCCGAACGCTGCGTCAACCAGCTGGGTCGACTGCTGCACAACAAATATAGAATCGTGCCGGATGTCTTTTATATAGCCGTTTACATTAAACCCGTTAAACGCGGTGGCTGAAATAAAGGCGCCGGCATAATAACTATGCAGCGTACGATTATTTTTTTTCCGGATTACAATATAATCAGATGACTGTGCAAACGAATGCGATATCCAAAACGTCAATAGAATTATTGTCACATATCTCATCAGTCTGTTATTACATAAGGCTCAACGCTTTTTCCAATTGCAGATCGCCGTTATTCTGAAAATCGGTGAACCGGAAAGGAACACTATAATCCGGGGGAAAACCTTCTCCCTCATAAATCTTTCCATCTTTATACCTGAACATGGCCGAAGAAGTGTAAACAAACATAAAGTTGGCGGCAGTGAACTGCCCACCATTCAAAATTTTGTTGTCTGTTAGCGGCCCGTTGGCGCCCCATGTTGTTTCGCCTACCGTATGCCCGTTCGGAAGCGCATGGATGGCCATGGCCGTTAGTTCAGCCATACTCGTAGACCATATATCTGTCAGACAAACCACGGGAACCGTTATCGCTTTGGCATTGGGTTGTGGCGTGACAACCGCATCTGCCCAGGGTGAATAATCGAGTCGCCCGTTGCCATTTTTATTGCGCGTTTGGCCGATCACCAGTTTTTCGGAAATCATATTTCCGACCAGGAAGTTCAGGTCGCTGATATCACCACCGCCATTGCCCCTTACATCTATTACCACTCCTCTGAAACCTGAAGGTGGGTTATGAAGAAAATTCATCACATATTGCAATACGCGTTTCACCCCGTTGTCTTCCGACTGATAAGCTCTGTCCAGGTTAAATTCATTAAATCCGAGATAAAGAACTACACCGCCGCCGATAGTGCCTGCCAGCGCCTCGGTAGTATCACCATCGCTGGCATTGATGGTATCCCTTCCGTAAACAATACTTTCCGTGTCCAGGTAATAGGTCGCGTCATATTCGTAAAACACATAGTTTTCTCGCAGTATTCCCGCTTGCTGTTTTCTTTCGTAGGCAGGAGATACAAAAGAATCGGCTATAGGTGCATCGAAACTGATATCGAAATGAGAGTCTTTGAGGTTTTTAGTCATCTGGCGGAAATAATCGACTGATTTTTGCGCGTCGGTTGTCTTATTAATATCGAGAGCCGCAAATTTGGGCTTGTATATATTATACATATTATCCCAATCCACTGTATCGATGCTCCAGAAAACATAATTGGCATTCATGCCATTCCAAAAAGCTTCGAATACTTCATTAAAAGAGCCCCCGGGATAATTTTCCGGAACCTCCACATTCTTCAGATCCTTGCGGCAGGATGAAATAATTATCAGCAACGTAGCGGCTAACAACAGGTTACTCAATTTCATAATTTGGTAATGAAGAATGATTAAAATTGTTTTTCTTTCGTGTTCAGGTGATACATCACGCCGATGCTGACTCCATATGTTGTATTGTAGCGGGGCACCTGGTTGATCATGTAATTTTTTTGCTGGTCGGTAAAGCTGTAGAATATCCTTCCTTCAGCGAAAATGCCGAACTGCTCCGTGATTTCATACGCTGCTCCAAGCCCCGCTACCCAACCAAATTCTATCCGGTTGTCTTTCTTATTGTCGAAACTGTACTTTTCGTTGTAGCTATAGGGTTTCTGAAAATCAAATATCGAGGCGCTGGCTGAAGTGGTGTCGGAAGTAACATCGAGAATATTAGAGTTCACCCCTTTTATTTTGGACGACATCCAGTAGGCGCCGTATACACCACCATCTACAAATCCTTTGAGGCGGTCCCCGCCAAATAAAATTCGTGCGGTCACGGGCAACTGGATGTAGCCATTGTAGTTATTCTGATATACCCCTTCAAAAAAGCTGGAGCGCTCCTGCCTGTAATTTTTTTGCATATAAGCGGGCACCGCGGCCAATGCCAACCAGTCGTTGACCTGGTATTGTACCGGCAGGCCCACGTTAAAGCCATTCATCGGAACATAATTGGTAAAAGCGCGGTTCGCGTTGTTGGTGACCAGGTAATTCTTATTGTATCCGCCTTCCACGCCAACGGACAGTTGGGCCGATGCGCCCTGCAGGTAAAACAGGAAAGCCGTGCATAGCACAAGGAGACGGATCACGAAGTGGAACTTCATAAAATTTGTTTGATTTACAACTTTTGTCGGGTACAATTTAAAGCATTTAAACACTTCTGCAGGAATGCCACGGCGAATATCCTCTAAAGAAAAGTTCAATAATTGTTAAAGATATTTTTCACATGCACAACCCGCGGAGCATCCGCCGGGGTTCTCCCACCTAAAAAGGGGTTTAAGATAAGGATAGAATTGTAATATGTTGATAATTAATATATAACGAAGCGTCTCCATTGTTTTTCAATGCTTTCTGCGGGGTTCCGGAAAGAGTATTGATATTTAATATTATTATTGATTAAAATATCTTCTGTGATCCGCTTCGCGATCTCCTGCGCCTGTTTTGTTGTGTTCCTTTTATGGGCTGCGGGTGCTTATTCGCAAAATGTGGACAGCCTGAAAAACGCCGTAGCGCATGCCGGCGATTCAAAAAGCAAAATCTCCTCCCTGCAGATGCTCTGCAGCGAGAGAAAGTCGCTGCAGGTCGACACGTTCGGATATTACGTCCGGATGCTGCAAGATCTTAGCCAGGAAAATGGCACTGAAGCGGATCGTCACTGGGCCGCGTTTTATTATGCGGCATTTTTAGTAAAGAAGGGCCTGACCGACTCGGCTATCAACGTATTAAATACTTATATACCATATCTGGACCGTTCCGATACCGAAAGATCATTGTTCATGCGGTCTTCCTTTTTAAAGACAAATGCTTTTGTACGGCAAAATAAATTTCGTGAAGCATTGAATGAATATTATTCAATTCTCAGCGAAGCGGAACATCAGAACGATACGTTCAGCCTGGCGATGGCGAGAAACGGCCTGGGCTGGGTACATATGGAGATAGGGCAGTTCAGGAATGCGGCAACATGGCTGCATAGTGCGCTGGAAGTCAGCAGCGATACCAATTTTTATAAAAAATACAGTTTTGTTTACTCCAATCTCGCTTCTGTCTATAATTCGCTGTCAATGCCGGATTCTGCTGAATATTTTGTAAAAAAAGCTATTCATGGCGCCACAGCGTACAACGATCAGGAAGGGCTTGCCAACAGCCTGAATATTTTGGCAGATACTTACATCAACACCAACAGGAGCAGCTCTGCCGAACCTTTATTAAAGCGGATAATCGGGATACGAAAAAAAATCGGCGATCCATACTATATCGTATCGGACATGATGCAGTTATCGAAATTTTACGCGCATAATCACCAGCCGGATAAAGGCATTCAATTGAGCCTGGAAGGCATTGCCATGGCAAAAAGCCTGGATCTTACTTCCAAGCTGGCTATTTTGTATGAAAGCCTTGCCGAGAATTATAAGGTAAAAGGCGATTACAAAAAGTATGCGGAAACGCTGAATGATCTTATCGATTTCAAAGATT
>JBGAJL010000140.1:0-8224 GCA_044224935.1 Flavitalea sp. | reverse complement strand
TTTCACCATTTGCTGCCCGAATTCACGGCCCTTGAAAATGTGTGTATCCCGGGCTGGATCAACGGGCGCAACAGGAAGGAGGTTTCCGCCCGCGCTACCGATCTGCTGGCATCGCTTGGCCTGGGCCAACGGCTCTACAACAAGCCCAACGCGCTTTCCGGTGGCGAGCAACAGCGGGTTTCAGTGGCAAGAGCGCTGATCAATTCCCCCGAGATCATTTTCGCAGATGAACCTTCCGGGAACCTCGACTCGGCAAATGCCCGCGAACTGCATCAGCTGTTCTTCGACCTGAGAAAAGAATTCAATCAAACCTTCCTGATCGTGACCCATAACGATGAGCTCGCCCGGATGAGCGACCGCGTTTTGTATATGAAAGATGGAAAAATGAATTGAGAATTACTTCTCCATTTGCTCAATTACTGCCTGCGTTACACCGGTAAAGGAAAATCCACCATCGTGAAACAGGTTCTGCATCGTAACCATCTTCGTCAGATCGCTGAACAAAGTGACGAGATAACCTGCACATTCATCTGCAGTGGCATTGCCCAGGGGGCTCATCTTTTCGGCATAACTGATAAAACCATCAAAGCCCTTTACCCCGCTTCCGGCGGTGGTTCTTGTGGGTGACTGGGACACGGTGTTCACACGGACCTTATTCTTCAAGGCAAAATGATAACCAAAGCTCCGGGTGATGCTTTCCAGCAGCGCTTTCGCATCGGCCATCTCATTATAGTCGGGGAATACGCGCTGGGCCGCGATATACGTTAGCGCCACTACACTACCCCACTCATTCAGGGCATCCAGGTCCCATGCGGTGCGCAGCACACGATGGAAAGACAGTGCGGAAATATCCATTGTCTTTTGCGTAAACCCGTAATCGATCTCCGTGTAATGCTTATTCTTACGCATATTCAGGCTCATTCCCACAGAGTGCAGGATGAAGTCTATCTTACCACCAAAATGATTCATGGACTCTTCCAGCAATTTTTTTAGGTCGTCCATATTGGTGACATCGGCGCCAATTACCGGCGCATTAACGATTTCGGCCAGTTTATTGATTTCACCCATTCGCAGCGCTACAGGTGCGTTGGTAAGCACCAGCTGAGCACCTTCTTCATGACAACGCAATGCCGTTCTCCAGGCAATTGATTTTTCGTCCAGTGCTCCGAAAATTATCCCCTTCTTTCCTTTCAATAAATTATAAGGCATGCTGTAATGATTTCTGCAAAAATAAGGGGAAAGCTTAGTTCATCACCATTTCGCGCGCATTCTCTAAAGCGGCAGCCGTAGGCTTTTCGCCGCTCAGCATTTTCGCTATGGCCGTAATACGTTCCTCTCCCGACAAATGACGGATACCGGTATGGATGGCATCGTTACGGATATCCTTATACACGAATAAGTGCGCATCGGCCTTTCCCGCAATCTGGGGCTGATGTGTAATCGTGATCAGCTGGCGGTTCTGTGCCAGCCCGCTCATGATCCGGCCCACCTGTTTGGCCGCCTCTCCGGAAATCCCGGTATCTATTTCATCGAATATCAGCGTGGGCAGATCCATCGATTCCGCCACAAGCGACTTAATGGAAAGCATCAGCCTGCTGAGCCTGCCGCCGGAGGCAACCTTTACGAACCGGTTCGAAACGACCGCTTTTATTGGCATCGAATAAAAATTCCACCGCATCTTTTCCCGAGATATCTGCCGTTTTATTTTCCATCGTCACTTTTAACCTTGCATTCGGCATACCTACCTGCGTCAATAATTTATTCACCCTGTCCTGCAGCAGACCGGTCTGTTTATTTCTTTTTGCGGACAGCTTCGCGGCGGCTTCATCGAGCTGCTTCAATAATTGCGCGGTTTCATTTTCTTTTGTGCCGATGTGCTCATCGATATTCATCACCTCCTGCAGTTTTTGTTCAAATTCCCGCTGAAGCGATAGTAATTCCGCGGTAGTTTGAACTCCATGCTTTTTCAATAATTTATAGCCGATCGCGATTCTGTCGTTGAGCTGATCGATTCGACCCGGATCATGCGATATTTTATCATTCAATCGCTCCAGTTCGTCTGCTATATCCTGCAACTCTGCATGCGTGGAGTGAAGGCGGTTCAGCAGTTCCACAATCTCTTCATGATATTTTGATAGCGCTGCCAGTTGATGATGCATTGATTTTAACTGCTGCACCAACGGCTGCTCACCGCCTGAAAGATTTCCCGACACCTGGGAAAGGCCATTCTTGATATCTTCGGCATGGCTCAGCATTTTTAATTCTGCATCGGCATCTTCGAGCTCATTTTCTGTTAATGCGGCCTGTTCGAGCTCTTCAAATAAAAATTTATTGTAATCGTATTCTTTGGAGAAAGCGAGTTTGCGGGCCTTAAGCTGGTCCAGTTCTTCCTGTAACGCTTTCCAGCGGCGGTAAACAGACTGGTAATTGCTCAGTGCAGATGCATTGCCGGCAAGCGCGTCGAGCACATCGAGCTGGAATCCCGAATCCAACAGGGAAAGCGTATCGAACTGCCGGTGCAGATCCACGAGCAGCAGGCTCACCTGTTTCAATAATTCAAGATTTACCGGCGTATCATTCACAAATGCTCTCGATTTCCCCGTCGCCGCGATCTCCCTCCGGATGATCAGCTCTTCATCGCACTCAAGATCATTCCCGCCCAGTAATTTTTTTAATCGCAAATTATTATCGGGGGTGAATATGCCTTCGACAATACATTTCTTTTCGCGGTTCAATAACACAGAGGTATCAGCCCTGTCGCCCAGGATCAGTGATAATGCGCCCATGAGGATAGATTTTCCTGCACCGGTTTCGCCTGTGATGACATTTAATTTCGGTGAAAAATCAATATTGATCTCATCGATGATCGCATAATTATGTATGTGCAGCGATTTGAGCATTGTGGAACAAATATAGAGAAGCTCGAACATGTTTTCATGCAACAAGGCACAGTTTCACACAAAGGCCTGAAGAAAAGCAAAGGCGCAAAGAAAGTTGAAATCCTTTGCGCCTTCGTATTGCGTTTTATGCGATCCCACCACCTTTCGGAATTATTTCACTTCTACCGAATCGAACAGATCCCTGTCTACCAGGATCCTTCCGCAGTTTTCGCAAACGATAATTTTTTTGCGTTGTTTGATCTCACTCTGCCTCTGGGGAGGAATGGCATTGAAGCATCCTCCGCAGGCGTCGCGTTCAACAGGCACAGCGGCCAGGCCATTCCGGTAGTTTGAACGATGCGGTCAAGAATTAAGCAGTCTGTCTTCCAGCACAACGCGCTTCAGCAGAGAGTTTATTAAAATGTTTTTCTTCTTTCTCGGTGGCGGCGATGATCTTCTCGAGCTCTCCTTTTTTACCGGACAAAACAGCTTCTTTGCCACCCAGGTTTTTCTTTGCTTTATCGAGCAACTGCACTTTCTCCGCTATCTCTTCGTTAGCATCCTTGATATGCTTTTCAGCCAGCTTCATTTCGAGCTGCTGCATTTCTATTTCTTTGTTGATCGCTTCGAATTCGCGGCTGTTCTTTACGTTCTCGCTCTGCTTTTCATATTTCTTGATCAGCTGCTCGGATTCTTTGATCAGTTCTTTCTTCTGATTGATGAACTCCTGTATACCGTTGATCTCTTCTTCGATGCGTGTTTGTCTGGCGGTAAGGCCGGTGATCTCGTCTTCCAGGTCGCTCACTTCCATCGGAAGCTCGCCTTTTAAAACCTGTACTTCATCGATCTTGGATTCGGCCTTCTGAAGCGAAACGAGAGAGGTGAGTTTTTCCTCAACAGAATAATCCTTTACATTAGCCATGTTTGATATTCGTTTTATTTGCCTGTGAAATAAAGCACCGGGTTGGTTCTTATTTCAGATTTCAGGACGGCAAAGGTAGGGAATTTTCGCAGCAAAATTTCCACGAAAAGGTCGGTGGTAAACTGCTCACTCTCATAGTGGCCGATGTCGCAGAGCAGCATCCTGCCCTCCGGCTCGAAAAATTCATGGTATTTGATGTCGGACGTGACGTAGGCGTCGGCGCCTGCTGCCAATGCCCTGGAAATCAGGAAGCTTCCTGCGCCTCCGCATACCGCTACCTTCCGGATCTCCTTATCTGCTGGGGTATATTTTACCATCTCCAGTCCAAAATTGACCGTAAGCAATTCGAGGAATGCATTTGCCGAAAACGAAGTTTTGAGCACGCCGATCATGCCTGCGCCGGTGCCCGGAAAGTTCGCCGTCTGCGCGCCTGCCAGCAATACCTGCCGCTCGGCCAGCCCGATCCGGTCCGCGATCCTTCCATTCACTCCTTCCATGATATTGTCGAGATTGGTATGCGCGGCATAGATCGCCACATCATTCTTTATTGCCGCAATAACGGCTCTTTCCACATAGCTGAGGCCATTGATCTTTTTCAACCCCCTGAAAATGACAGGATGATGCGCCACAATACAGTTGCAGCGGCGTCTTACAGCTTCCATAACTACTTCTTCCGTTACGTCGAGCGTACAAAGTATACCCCGGCATTCCCAGGCGGGATTGCCCGTGATGAGCCCTGCATTGTCGTAGCTCTCCTGCAACGATAACGGCGCGATGGATTCGAGATGGGTGGTGATGGTCGAGATGGTCATAAAACTTAAAAGTAAAAAGTTAAAAGCTAAAAGTTTACTTTTTCCTCTTACCTTTGCCGCAGTTCTTTACAACATCTCTTATCAAGAAAGGCTGAGGGACATGGCCCGATGAAGCCTTGACAACCTACTTCTGCTCACGCGGAAACAAGGTGCCAACTCCATCCCAATGGATTAATTGGGACAGATAAGTCAGATCAAAGCCTTTATCTCCGCAGCCACCGCTGTTAAAATATAAGCTCTTCTGACTATCGGAAGAGCTTTTTTGTTGCCCGCAACAATCGATCCTTCCGAGGGATTCTTCTTGAAAGATGTTAGCAGTATTAATTTTTTAAACCCCGCGCAGGGCGCGGAAAAAACTGTTTAACATGCAAGCATCCACTCAACTCATCCACAGCATTCCTGTGGACCCGCTCACCGGAGCGATCGCAGTACCTATCTATCAAACCTCCACCTTCGTGCAGGACGCACCAGGCGTGAACAAAGGATTCGATTATTCCAGAAGCGGAAATCCTACCCGTCAGGCGTTAGAAAACCTGGTGGCGGAACTCGAGGGCGGCGCCACGGGCTCGGCATTCGCCAGCGGCCTCGCAGCTATCGATGCCGTAGTGAAACTTTTGGAAGCCGGCGACGAAATCATCGCGGTAGACGACATCTATGGCGGTGCATTTCGATTATTTAATACGGTCTATTCAAAATTCGGTATCCATGTCACTTATGTAGACACCACGAATGTGGAAAATGTGTTCAATGCGATAACACTTAAGACCCGGCTGATCTGGCTCGAAACTCCTACCAACCCCACGTTGAAGATCTCCGATATCGAAGCAATCGCCAGAGGTGGCCATAGCGATATTATAGCAGGCATTGTAGTTACCCAGACAAAAGAACTGGGTGAAAAAATAAGATATATCCAGAACGCCTGTGGCGCCGTACTGGGCCCCTTCGACAGCTGGTTACTGATCCGCGGTATCGAAACATTACCATTGCGGATGAAGCAGCATTGCTACACTGCTCAGCAGATAGCGGAATATTTAAATAATCATCCCGACGTGGACAAAGTGTATTATCCCGGGCTGAAAGAACATTTTAATCATGCCATCGCGAAGAAACAATCAAAGGGTTTCGGTGGAATTATTTCTTTCACATTAAAAAAATGATACGGATGAGGCAACGCGTTGTAGTGTCAGCTAAATTATTCCAAGCTTGCAGAAAGTCTTGGCGGCATTAAAGCCTGCTCTGTGTCCGGCCAACATGACGCGCAAATCATTCCGCAGAAAAGAAGAGCTGCGGAAAGCAGCGACAGCCTGATCAGGCTATCTATCGGCCTCGAAGATCAGGAAGACCTGGTGAACCTCGACCAGGCATTTTCAACAATAAAACATTCATTGAAAAATAAACAACTGGAAACCACCAATTAACATGGACGCTCATAAACAGCTGACCATTGGCTTATTCGGATTCGGAGTGGTGGGAGAAGGATTGTATAAGGTGCTGCAGCAGACGCCCTCTCTCAACGCTTCGATAAAAAAGATCTGTATCAAACACCCCGGCAAAAAAAGAAATGCACCCGAAGAATTATTTACCACCGAAAAAAATGACCTGCTCAATGACGGGGATATCAATGTGATCGTGGAAGTGATCGATGATTCGGAAGCCGCGTTTCAGATTGTCTCAACTGCTTTGAAAATTGGAAAAGCCGTGGTGAGCGCGAGTAAAAATGATCGCCGAGCATTTAAGTGAGTTGCTGGAATTGCAGCAGACCACCGGTCAGCCGTTCCTGTATGAAGCCGCCGCCTGTGCCTCCATCCCTGTCCGCAACCTCGAAGAATATTATGATAACGACCTGCTGCATTCGATCAAAGCGATCGTTAACGGGTCCACGAATTTTATCCTCACGAAGATGTTCGAGGAGAAACTGGATTTTAAACAGGCGCTGATCCTTGCGCAGCAACTGGGATTTGCAGAGAGCAATCCTACGCTGGACGTGGAAGGTTTTGATGCGGTAAATAAATGGACATTCCTACTGACGCATGCATATGGGATCCTTGATAAACCCGGAGATATCGTGTTTACAGGAATTCAGAACGTGCAGGCCGGCGATGCAGCAGTTGCGAAAGAGAAAGGATATCATATTAAATTAGTGGCACAGGCGCAGAAATTATTAAATGGAAAAGTGGCAGCGTTCGTATTGCCGCAGTTCATCAAGGGCGATGACCATCTTGCGTTCGTGAGGAATGAATACAATGGCGTGGTGATAGAAAGCGGGTTTGCAGATAAGCAATTTTTTTATGGAAAAGGTGCGGGCAGTTTTCCCACAGCGTCTGCCGTGTTGAGCGATATTTCAGCATTGAGATATCAGTACCGGTATGAGTATAAGAAGCTGTATCATCACAAACCGAATGAACTGACGCACGATTTTATGTGAAGGTGTACATCAACGATGATATTAAATATGTGCCGAAGGATAAATTTGAATGGATTGAAGAATGGCACGCGATGGAGAGGAAATACCTGGTAGGTGTGTTACCGTTTAAAGAGCCTGGAGAATAATTGGTGGAGGCAGCACAACATTTCATTGATATTGACGCCGGATCCGGTGATCGAAGATGTGGAGTTGAGAAAATTAAAGAAGAGCCTGGAGCTGGCTGGCGTGATCTAAAAAATTGAACCCCGCATCAGCGGGGTTCAGTTATTAATGCGATTTATTTTAATGCGATGCTGAATGGTACTGTCTTCGGTGGGAGACATTGTTCATTGGTACACGTCATGAATTCAATCGTTCCGTTTACGGTAGTCTTTGCAGCGCCTTTTACATTCACTACCTGCACAAATTCTACTTTATCATTAAAGAACTTTGTGTCGATATTGAACACCTTCTCAAAATGCGTCTCCATTTTTCCCTCTTCCTTTATTTTTCCATCAGGAGTAGCCAAAGGGTTTTTTGCAAAGGTGATCTTTGTGGGAAGCGGGCCGCCTTCAGGCTGTGTGGTAGAATAAATATGCCAGGGGCTCTGCACCATGGCGGTTAACCTGATCTCATACTTTTTGTCGGCAATTTTCTTGCTTTCAAATTTCCAGTTAACCACATCGCCCTGCGCGAAGCTTCTGGCGACAAATAATACGGACAATAGAACCAAGCTCAATCTTTTCATGATTTCAATAGATTTAGGCATCAAAGATACAATTATAGCATTGCAATACAGCTATCCGTGACCGGGGATTGTGAATGGCATTGCCGGCAGGATATCTTCTATAATTATAAAAACGGTTTGTAACTTTAAATGGTTTTAAACACTGACTAATGGCATTTATAGATTATTATAAAATTCTGGGCGTTCCTAAAACAGCCAGTGAAGACGATATTAAAAAGGCTTACCGGAAGCTCGCGCGCAAGCATCACCCTGATCTGAATCCAAACGACAAGGAAGCGCATATTAAATTTCAACAGATCAATGAAGCCAATGAAGTGCTGAGCGATCCTGAGAAAAGGAAGAAATACGACGAATACGGAGAGAACTGGAAGCATGCGGAGCAGTTTGAAAATGCAAAGCAGCAACAGGGCGGATACGGCTCAAACCCATTCGGAGGAGGACAATCTTATGGCGGTGCAC
>JBGAJL010000139.1:0-8520 GCA_044224935.1 Flavitalea sp. | reverse complement strand
CTATGGCCTGGATAATGTCAATGAAACGCGCGAGGTAAAGATTGCCAACAGTTATACCGATGATCCGCGTGGAGCTTATGGTCTCATTAATATCTCCAACCTTGAAACGAATGCCGATTTCCTCGCCAGTTATAAAAAACAGGTAGGGGCATTCAATCTCTCTCTTGCCGCAGGGGGAAACATTCGTTACCAATCAGGAAGAACAACAAAAAACGCTACCAAGAACGGAACGGGCCTTGTGATTCCCGGTGTTTATACCATCCAGAACATTTTGCCCGATAATCTCGATTATTCCAGCTTTTTATATAAAAGAGGGGTTAACAGTCTTTATGGAACTGCCAGCGTGGGCTTTAAAGACATGGCTTATCTCGATCTGACCGCCCGTAATGACTGGTCAAGTACGCTGCCAGACGCCAAGCCTTATTTCTACCCCTCTGCATCGCTCAGCCTTCTCCTCAACCAGATGGCGCATATCACTTCAAAAAATATCAACCTGATCAAATTGCGCGCAGGTGTTGCCCAGGTGGGTAACGATGCTGATCCCTACCAAAGTGTTTCAGTTCTTAATAATGCAGGAACATGGGGTGGCGTGCCGCGGCTGACCACTTCATCCGTATTGTTGAACCAGACACTTAAGCCGGAAAGCGCTACTTCTTATGAAGCAGGTTTTGATGTTGCTTTGTTCAACAACCGGTTGCGCATTTCTGCTACCCGATACCAGATCGATAACCGTGACCAGATTTTCAGTACCCAAATTCCCACATCAAGCGGCTGGTCTTACCGGAATATCAACGCCGGGTTATTAAGAAGCCGTGGAACAGAAATTACAATCGGCGGTACACCCGTGTCGACGAAAAATTTCAGGTGGGATGTCAGCGCTAACTGGACACGTAACAGAACCCGGGTAATGGAGCTTGCCAATGAGCAGCCCTACTTCTTCTTCTGGTCGGATGCAAAAGTAGAAGCGCGTACGTACCTGGGCGAAGACATGGGCGATATCTACGGACCGAAAGTGCGTACGGTAACCGATGAAAAGTCTCCCTATTTTGGATATCCATTGCTTGAGTTCGAAGATGGTGGCGCGAAATGGTCCCCCATCAGCGTGGCCAATACAAGAAATAAGATCGGCAATTTTAATCCCCAGTTTATCATGGGCTTCCAGACTGCTTTGTCTTATAAGAACTGGACATTAAACATGACGTTCGACTGGAGAAACGGCGGCAAATTTATTTCACAGACCTACCGTTATGGTATGGAAGACGGTCGCGCTGCGCTGCAGTTCGGCCGTTACCTGGATGCAGGCACGATGAGCGGCAAAGAACTGCGCGATTTCCTGGTTGCACATGCTGATGAATATATCAAGATCAAGGGTAATCACTATCCACTGGTGGGATGGCCAACCCCTGAGCACACCAGCTACCCATTCGATTACAGCGGTATCAGGCTTCCTTATGGCGGACTGTTTATTCCCGGTGTATATGCTGCTGGATATGACGCTAACGGAAACCCAACCGGATATATTGAAAATCTGGGTGAAAATATACTTGGTGACGATCATTCCAATACAACAGCTGCGACCCTGACACTGCCATATGCGGCGGCAAATCCATGGGATTTCGGCGAATCGGAGATGTTCTCGTCCTCTTATTTAAAATTGAGAGAAGTGTCGCTGACATACGGATTACCAGACCGGTTGGTCCACTCGATGAAATTGCAGAATGCAAGCTTTTCCGTATACAGCCGTAACATTATTTTATGGACGGCGGCCAAGATCGGCATCGACCCCGAAAATGCTTATCAGCCCACAGCCGACAAGCAGGGTGGTGTGCAGTTCAAACAAGGTATCGAACGTTATAATGTGACACCCTGGGCCATCCCAATGGGCGTCAGATTAAACGTTACTTTTTAAGCACATAATAAATCATGAAATGAAAAACAAACTAATATTTATTACGGTGCTGGCGGTTGCTATGGCATTGTCTTGCACCAAGAGCCTGATAAAGCTCAATGAAAATCCTAACGGTGCTGATCCGAATACAACAAATCCCGACCTGGTTTTATCCACAGTGCTCACCAAAGTTGCACAGTTATATGTGGGACTTGGATACGGAGACATCGCGGGAGTAATGCAGCACACGCAGCTCGACGGCTGGGGCGGCGGACACAACGAATACGATTGGGGTGGCTCCAACCCCTGGTCCGATTATTATGCCATATTGCGCGATAATAAACTCGTATATGACCGGGGCGTTGAATTGAATTCCGAACTGCACCAGGGTATCACTCTCGTTATGAAATCCATGATGTATGGATTGATTACGGACCTCTGGGGCGATGCACCTTATTCGGAAGCACTCAGGGCCGGCGATCTCGAAAATTCTATCTCATCTCCCAAATATGATAGTCAGCAATCGATCTATGAAGGCGTGCTTGCCGATCTGGAAAAGGCAAATACGCTTCTATCCAAGAATGCAAATGAATATAATCTGACCATCGACGCGGCTGATGTTTATTATAACGGTGATCCCGCGAAATGGCGCAAACTGGCCAATTCGCTTGCGTTGCGCTATTACATGCGGATATCGGATAAAATGCCCGATGTGGCAAAAGCAGGTATTGAAAAGATCGTCGCCGATCCGGATACCTATCCTGTCATCACAACAGCGGCAGAAGATGCAGCCATGTCGTTTCCGGGCAACAGTGATGGGGATTCATGGCCTTCGAATGCAACTTATAATGCAGATAGCAGCAACTACCGCCGTATAAAAATGTGCAACACATTTGTTACCGCGCTTGAAGCACTGAACGACCCGCGCCTCGCTGTGTTTGCAAATAAGGTGGCCATTTTCCTGCATGTAGATGATAATCTTCCCAACGGCACCGACAAGATTGCAGACACCGTTGTGGATGGTGAAAGCCGCAAGGTGCGTTATCTTTCACCCGACAGGCTTTCGGCCAAAGGACTTACGCTGGCCGACATCAACCAGGATGTAAATTATGTCGGGCTCCCGGTGGCGCTTGGAGGACCTCAGGCATATAACCTAAGCCCCGACCTGAACCAGGCTTCCCGAAATCCGCATGTATCCTGGGTAAACTCAAATTTCGCCAATGCAAAAAGCGGTATCAAGGCACGTATAATGACGGCGGCAGAGGTACATTTTATACTCGCGGAAGCTTCGGCAGTGAAAGGATGGAACGCGGGCGATGCGGAAACACATTATAATCAGGCCATCCAGGCGTCTTTTGCGGCATGGCAGATTGCCGGCAAGGCTGCTGCATATATCGCGCAGCCGCAGGTAGCGTTTGATGGTACACAAAAACAGATCATCACGCAGAAATGGATCGCCAGCTGGGCTTTTGCCACCGAATCGTGGTTCGACTGGCGCAGAACAGGTTATCCCGAATTGCATGGCGTGCAGGGAAGAACCAAGGCAAAGGAATTGCCGGTGAGATTTTATTATGAACTTGATGAGAGAAATCTGAATTCAGTGAACCTGGACGATGCGTTGAGCCATCTTGAAACAACGTCCCTGTCCAATTTTGGCGCCGATGGCGAAAAGAACAGTCCGTGGTCAAAGCCCTGGATAATACAGGGAACAGGCAAGCCGTGGTAACCGTTATTAGTAACAAATAAAGTTTTTTTAATGAAGAGGCTAACCATTATTTTATTGTTGGTCTTCTGCGGACATAGTTATGCGCAGTCGTTCAAAGCGGCTGCGGCTCTCCGCGTGATCACCCCCAATCCTTTATTGCCGGTTTCGGGCGGCATTGGTACGCCCAAACCAGCCAGCATTAAACAGGGAGATCTTTTTGTGCGGGCATTGGTATTGGAAAAAGGAAATACGCGCGTGGCCATTGTGAACGTCGATAACCTCGGATGGTCGTCTATACTCGGCGACCGTTCGCGCGCGCTGATCAAAGGCATTCCACCGCAGAATGTGCTGATCGGATGTACGCACACGCATAGTGGCCCGGATGCATATGCTTTTCCGGATGAAAACGGGAAAAGCAACGCCGACCTGAAATATCTCGACTGGTGTACGAAACAGATTGCAGATGCCGTGAATGAAGCAGTTAAAAATCTTCAGCCTGCATCGCTTAAAATTGCAGTGGGCAAAGCACAGGGAAAGATCAGCTATAATTATTACGCAGAGAGGCTGTACGATCCGCGCTGCGGAATTATACAGGCGCTGGCCACATCCGGAAAGAATGCGGGCAGGCCGATTGCCACGCTCGTTAACTATGCGATCCACCCCGAAATAATAGGCTCGTCAAGAGGCATCTGCAGCCCCGATCTTTGCGGGCCGCTATATGAGAGGATAGAATCGAAAGCCGGAGGCATTGCTTTGTTTATGAATGGCGCGCAGGGAGGCATGGTCACGGCCGATAACAGGAGGGAAAACGGTGGGGAAGCCAATGACTATGCGGAGTGCACCCGGATAGGGCAGTTGCTGGCCGATGAGGCATTGAGAATCGTCGGCAGCGCCACCGAACAAAAAGATCCCGTGTTGTTTTGTGCATCACGCGAGCTGAAATTTCCGGTCGATTCACCCGTGATGAAATATATCCTGGCCAATTCGCCGTTAAAAAAGCCAGGCGCTGGCACCGATTCGGTAAGCACTCAATTAAATCTGCTGAATATTGGTACGGCGCAGGTCCTTACCATTCCCGGAGAGGCGTTGCCAAACGTGGGTTATTATGTCAAGCGGCACATGCATACAAAAAATCCATTTCTCTTTGGCCTTACCAATGACGCTTTCGGTTATATGCTGAGTAAGGTGGATTTTAACAGCTTTGAAAGGTATGAATACGTAAGCCGCACGAGCCTCGGAGAAATGACCGCAGAGATATATATGAACGAAGCGATCAGGCTCGTGAATGATTGCCCGGCGGCAGAAGATAAATAACAACAGAATAATTAAATACAGCAACAGCATGAAAAAAAATTCTCTCTTTCTTTTTGGTTTCCTGATACTGCTCATTGCAGAAGTGCATGCACAAAAGACAGCCGCTATTACACCCGCGACAGCATTGCAGAGCTACCTTCATAATGGCGATAACAGTTTTCATTGGGAGATGAAAGACAGCGCCGAAATGGATGGGGTGAAAGCATACAACATTCTGCTTACCTCGCAAAAATGGAGGCAATATGTGTGGACCCATCAGTTAACCATCTTTGTTCCTGACAACAATGCTTACGACGGAGCGCTGCTCAATATTGTGGGCGGGCACACCAAAGACGGTATGCCCGAATGGACCAGCACCAGTGATAAGTTCTTCGTGGCAGTGGCGGCAATCGCCAGAAAGAACAGGTCTGTGGTGGCTATTCTTAAACAAACACCCAATGAGCCGCTGTTCGACAGCCTCACTGAAGATGCACTCATCTCATACACGCTTCACCAGTTCAAAAATGATGGCGATTATTCATGGCCGTTATTATTTCCGATGGTGAAAAGTGCCATCAGGGCAATGGACGTGATCCAGGATTTTGCAAAAAATAATATTCATCATCCCGTAAAACGATTTGTTGTTTCCGGCGCCTCAAAACGGGGCTGGACTACCTGGCTGACCGGAGCAAACGATAAACGCGTGGTGGCCATCGCGCCCATGGTTATCGATATACTCAATATGTCGGTCAATCTCAACTACCAGATCAAAGCCTGGAATAAATACAGCGTACAGATCGAGGATTATGTTAAGCTCGGCATTCCCCAGGGCGCCAGCACGCCTACCGGAAAAGCGATCAATACGATGGTTGATCCTTATTCTTACAGGAAGAAACTTACTATGCCGAAAATGATATTCATGGGCACCAATGATGAATATTGGGTAGTGGATGCGATAAAAAAATATTACGACAGTATCCCGGGAAGGAACATGATCGACTATACGCCTAATGCAGGACACAATCTTGGAGGAGGTAAAGATGCGTTAGAGAGCCTTAGCGCTTTCTATGGACTGACCCTTAACAGAAAACCTTACCCCGCCTGTTCCTGGAAAGCGGTAACCGCAGGCAAAACGGCGAAAATTAGCGTGAAAACCACGCCCGGTATTCTCACGGGCGCTTACCTGTGGTCCGCAGAATCCGATGACATGATCTTCACAAAATCAAAATGGACAAGCATCGACCTGAATGGCGCAAAAAAGCCTGTGATCAATGTCGATGTCAAATTCCCTGAATCTGGCTTCAAAGCGTTTTACGTAGATCTTCAATACAAAGATCCTAACGGTGGAGAATATACGCAGAGTACCCGTATGTTTGTTGTTGATAAAAACGAATTAAAACTGCATTGATGAATCGTATTATCCTGGTCCTTGGATTGCTTTTTTATTTTGGCCCTGTGTCTGCACAGCAGACCTATGCCGAAAAACTGGGCTGGCCGAAAGGCTCGAAAGTGGTAATTATGCATGTAGACGATGCGGGTATGTCGTACGAATCGAACCAGGGTGCGCTCAATTCGATGGAAAAAGGTATCGCAACGTCCTGCAGCATTATGATGCCCACGCCCTGGTCGGCGAGCTTTGCAAAATATGCGATGGAACATTCATTCGACGCAGGCCTGCATTTAACACTCACCTCGGAATGGCGCAACTATCGCTGGCCCGCGCTGAGCGGTAAAAAACAGGTGCCCGGGTTGATAGACAACGAAGGCGCCATGTGGCACAGCGTCGAAGAAGTGGTTTCACATGCAAGCGCCGATGAAATTGATACGGAGATCAGGGCGCAGCTCGACCGGGCAGTGACCCTGGGGCTGAAACCTACTCATCTGGATTCGCATATGGGTACCCTCTTTGCTAATGAAACATATTTGAAAAAATATATCGAACTTGGCATTGAAAAGAAAATCCCGGTAATGTTTCCGGGTGGTAATAATAAAATGCTGGTGTCCGGCGTCGTTGAAAAATTGAAATCAAAAGGAAAGTGGAAAGAAGGAATGGCGTTGCCTCCGCCATATGATTTGAATAAAACCACTAAGATTGGAAAGATGATATGGGATGCCGGCCTGCCGGTGCTCGACGATCTTTTTCCTGATACAGGCGAATGGACACCCGCGAATGCACAGACGGGCTCTGCCGAATGGACCAGGTATAAAGTGGAACATTTTAAAAAGCTCTTCGATGATATGCAACCGGGCCTGATCATGGTGATAGTGCACAGCACGGATATCGGAGATAGCTTCGGTCGTATTTCCGGTTCAGGCGGATCGCGCTACGCTGATATGATGTCGATGATGGACACCGGTTTGAAAGATTATATTAAAAAGAAGGGTATCATCCTGACCACCTGGCGCGAAGTAATGGAAAGGAGAACAAAGCTGAAATAAATACGAAGACTCATGAAATGGAAGGAAGATAAACCCTGGCAGAATAAGATTTCCAATATTCAACAGCTGGGTGGAATTGAAACTTCGGTACTGGATAATGGAAATGCCAGGGGCACACGCATTGCCTGGTTCAACACGGGCACCGGTCTGCGGTTCAAGGTGGTACTGGATCGTTCTATGGATATAGCCGAAGCCTTTTTTAATCAGCATTCACTGGCATGGATCAGTCATCTCGGTGTTACGCCTTCCAATCTCTATACGGGCACGGGAACAAACTGGCTGAATGGATTTGCCGGCGGCCTGCTCACCACCTGCGGTCTTACGCATGTGGGTGGACCTGAAAAAGATGAATATGGTGAACGGATACTTCACGATCGTATCAGCTTTATGCCGGCAACTATCGAATCGGTTGTTCAGCCCGATCTTAAAACCGGCGAACATACCATGAGCATTACGGGCCGCATGCTTCAGTCGACCGTATTTGGCCCGCATCTTGAATTAAAACGAACCATTTCGGCAACATTGGGAAGCTCAACAATCAGGATCAACGATGAAGTGACTAATCTGGGCAATACACCTGCGCCGCATATGCTTCTCTATCACATTAATTTCGGCTGGCCGCTGGTTGACGAAGGCACTCAGATACAATGGGAGGGTAAATGGAAATCAAGAGAAAACGAGGAGGATAATTTTATTTTCCAGGAGGGGAAAAAATTTAAGACCTGCCCTGAACCATTGAAGGAGCATAATGCAAATGGCGAAGCCTGTGTTTTTGTGGACATTGAAAAAAATAATTCCGGTATTTGCGAATGCAGTATCGGGAATAAAAAACTGCCTTTGAAAGTTACCCTCCGGTTTAAAAAAGAACATTTCCCCTGGTTAACCAACTGGCAGCATTGGGGCGCCGGTGAATACGTTACTGCATTAGAGCCGGGTACCCATCCGCCGATCGGCCAATCCACGGCCAGGAAAGAGGGAACATTGATTTTCCTGCAGCCGCAGGAAACCAGGCAGTATGAAATGGTTATGGATATTTCCGAGGACTAGTTAGGAATACTTTTTTGTTGATTAGTCGCATCTGCCCCCTGAAAATGGCAAATCCCCACGTTGCGAAATATCTTCAGGTTCCTCATTTTTGCAGGGCAGAATTTTAAATTAAAAATTTTTATCCATGCCGTCAAAACAGAAAATAACC
>JBGAJL010000011.1:30274-64011 GCA_044224935.1 Flavitalea sp. | reverse complement strand
TGCGAGAAAGATTATTACCCATGTTCTGAAAAATTCGAACGAGCCACGTGTACTGGTCAAAGGCGTAACGTTCAAGGAAAACGTAAGCGATATCCGCAATTCCAAAATAGTCGATACCGTAAAGGAATTATTGTTATTTAATATTGCCGTGGACGTGGAAGACCCGTATGCGCAGGGTGAAGAAGTGCATGAGGAATATGGCCTGAAGTTATGCTCAAAGGAAGGCAAAAATTATGATGCGGTAATCGTTACCGTACCTCATAAGCCTTATATGACTCTCGATGATGATTATTTCAGCAGCATCACCAAGCCGAATGCTATTGTTGCCGATCTGAAAGGTATTTTTAAAGGAAAGGTGAAAAACAGAAAATACTGGAGCCTCTAATGGACAATTACGAAAAGATCATACTGATAACCGGAGGGGCCGGTTTCATCGGTTCCCACGCAGTGCGGTTTTTTGTAAATAATTATCCCTCTTACCGGATCGTTTGTCTCGATGCGCTCACCTATGCAGGCAATCTCGAAAATCTCAAAGATGTTGAGCATGCGCCGAATTATGTTTTCCTGAAAGCGGATATCAACCAGGATAAAGAGATTGATGCGGCTTTTGAACAATACGGATTCACTCATGTGATCCATTTTGCGGCGGAAAGCCATGTAGACAGGTCCATTATCGATCCACTGGCATTCGTGAAAACAAATGTGCTCGGTACAGCGATCCTGTTGAATGCAGCAAAAAAATACTGGAAGAAACAGCAGGGCTCCCGACTGTTTTATCATGTTTCTACTGACGAAGTGTATGGCTCGCTGGGACCGCAGGGGTTGTTTAACGAAACAACGGCTTATGACCCCCGCTCTCCATATTCTGCATCCAAAGCTGCTTCCGATCATTTCGTGATGGCCTACCATCACACCTATCATCTGCCTGTTATTTTATCTAATTGCTCGAATAATTACGGCTCACATCATTTCCCGGAAAAATTGATTCCACTGATGATTAACAATATCCGGAATAATAAGCCGCTGCCCGTGTACGGTAAAGGTGAAAACATCCGCGACTGGTTGTGGGTGGAAGATCATGTGCGCGCAATCGATATGATATTTCACAGGGGAAGGATGGGAGAAAAATATAATATCGGTGGGCTGAATGAATGGAAAAATATTGACCTGGTGCATCTGCTCTGCCGGATAATGGATAAAAAACTGGGCCGCGAACCGGGTACTTCCGAAAAATTAATTCATTTTGTTGCCGACCGGCCGGGACATGACCTCCGGTATGCAATCGATGCAACGAAGCTCACAACGGAATTGGGCTGGCGGCCTTCGGTTAATTTCGAAACGGGGCTGGAGAAAACGGTCGACTGGTACCTGGCCAATGAAGACTGGGTAAAACATGTAACTTCCGGCGACTATCAGCAGTATTACGAAGAACAATATCTTAAGCGACATTAAATATGCCATTTACGCCGACAGCATTTCCGGGACTGATGATTTTTGAACCGACGGTGTTCGGAGACAGCAGGGGGTATTTTTTTGAGTCCTACAATGAAAAGGTATTTAATGATAACGGCATTGAAATAAAATTTGTGCAGGATAATCAGTCCCGCTCCTGTTATGGAGTGATCAGGGGATTGCATTATCAGAATCCCCCTCACGCACAAACAAAACTTGTTCGTGTTTTGTCAGGGACCATCCTCGATGTTGCAGTGGATCTCCGCAGGGGCTCGCCCGGTTATGGAAAACATTTTCTCATCGAACTTTCTGCTGAAAACAAAAAACAATTGCTGGTGCCCAGGGGATTTGCCCACGGCTTCTCCGTGCTGAGCGAAACTGCTGAGGTAATGTACAAATGCGACGCTTATTACCACAAAGAAAGCGAAAGAGGAATGATGTATAATGATACCGATTTGAATATCGACTGGCGAATACCTGCCGATAAATCAGTAGTTTCGGATAAGGATCAAAAGCATTCTTCTTTTAAAGATTATGACGGCGGATTCATCTTCGGTTCATGAAATGGAGTCTTCGTTTTACCAAACGTCCTCATTTGATGGTATAGATATTATCTGTTTTTCGCTTGCGCGCTGGGATGCACCCATCTCTTCGCCGGCGGTAAGCCTCGCAAAGGAATTTTCAAAACATCACCGCGTATTCTTTATCAACCACCCCTATTCTTACAAAGACCGGATTTCCGGAGCTTTTCGCTCTCAGCGCTCAACGCGCAATGAAATAAATGAGGCAGGCTTTACACCCGGAACGGAGGGAAGCGGCCGGCATGGCTTACAAATCATCACGCCGCCTTTAACCTGGCCGGTAAACTTTCTGCCGCCGGGGCGATTGTATAATTATTTTTCTTCCGTTAATAATAACATTCTTATTAAATCTCTCCGCAAGATTATCCGGGAAAACGGGGTGAAAAAATATATTTTTATTAATTTCTTCGATCCTTTTTTCCTGTACCGGATTCCGGCAGACATTGCACCCGAAAAATATATTTATCAATGCATGGACGATATCACGCAGGTGGCCTATACTCAAAAACATGGCCAAATGCTGGAAGACGAAATCATAAAACGGGCCGATTATACGCTCTGCACGTCGCGGGAGCTTACGAGATTGAAATCACACCTGTCTGGTAACGTTTATTTTCATCCGAATGCGGCCGATACGGCTCTTTTCAATAAAGCGTTTTACGGGTTGTTTGAACGGCCTTTCGATATGAATTATCCCCGGAAAAAAATTATCGGCTTCACCGGCAGTATCGAATACCGGACCGATTTTGAATTGCTGGGTTCCCTGGCAAAGCGCCATCCTGATAAAATAATTTACCTGATCGGCCCTGTGTATGGAGAAGAACCGGTCAGGGCCGGGTTGGATAAATTGACCAATATCATCTTTGCGGGTGCAAAAAAGATCACTGATCTTCCACAGTACGTACAATATTTTGATTGCGCCATTATTCCATACAAAAAAAACACGCTTACGCGGAGCATTTACCCGCTAAAGATCAACGAATACCTTGCTGCGGGCAAGGCGGTGATCACTACTGATTTTTCGGAAGATATTCATTCTTTTCAGCAGGTGGCCTATGTCACCCGCACGCACGAAGAATTTATCGGAGCGATAGACAAAGCCATCAATGAAAATTCGGATGAAAAAAAGCAGCAACGAAAGGCCGCTGCCGCTTTAAATAATTGGCAGGAGCGGGTAAAAGAATTCTGGGAGATTATTTCCCGCCGCTGTTAAACTTTTTTATCATGTCGTCGACTTTCATGTTCCCTTCGTTTTTGGCGATCAGCTTTCCGTGTTTGTCGTAAAAGGCGATATAGGGAAAATTGTGGATCTGGTAAAAGGGGGGCAGGAAATATTTCTCGTCGCGGCCGGTAACGTAGTTAGGATGTTTGGAGAGCTGGTATTTCTTATTGAAATCAAACAACTCTTCTACCGGTTGGTAAGTGGCCCAGACGAACTGGTATTTTTTCAGGTCGTTATTTCTCTTGAGCATCCATTCGATCTGATGCTGGCAATGTTCGCAGGTAGGGCTGAAGAAAATAACTGCTGTGGGAGTATTTTTTTTCAGCATGCCGGATTTAAAGATTGAGTTGTCTGCTTTTCTCAGCTCAAACGCCGGGAAGGTCGTAGATTGTTTAAAAGCAGGAGGTTCGTCCTGTGAAAAACCCTGTTTGAAGGAAAAAATAGCAAGAAGTAGCAGGAAACGGAAATTCATAGACAACGTTTTATGGTTGCAAATGTATTGATACTTCCCCTACCTTTGCCCTCCACCGGTAAAAACCGGTTTAATTATAACAAAAGAGTAAATATTTATGGCAACTACAGCCGATATCAGCAGGGGGATGATCCTGAAACTGGAAGGTAGCCTCTATTCCGTAGTCGAATTCGGTCAGAACAAAACGGCTCGCGCCGCAGCGAAGGTCTGGGCCAAGCTGAAGGGAGTCGATAACGGCCGTTCGATCGAACATACCTGGAACTCGGGCGACACGGTATTTCCCGTGCGCGTGGAAAGAAAGGACTATCAGTTTTTGTATAAAGATGATTCAGGTTATACCTTTATGGATACCGAGACTTTTGAACAGGTAACGCTGAGCGAAAGTTTTGTGGATGCGCCCCAGTTTCTGAAAGACGGCCAGGAAGTTTCCGTGCTGATGAATACGGAGACGGAACAACCCATGAGCGTGGAGCTGCCCGATAAGATCGTGCTCCTGGTTACCTATTCCGAGCCCGGTCTTAAAGGCGATACGGCAACGCGAACGCTCAAGCCCGCCACTGTTGAAACCGGTGCAACGGTAAATGTGCCCTTGTTTGTAAACGAGGGTGAACTGATCCGCGTGAATACAAAGACCGGTGAATACGTGGAAAGAGTGAAATAATTTTGCGTATCGGATTTCCTTATCTTAGCCGCTGTTTTAAAGAATTCAATTTACCAAAAACCCATTGCAGATGGATTTTAAGCAAATTCAGGAGTTGATTAAGATGATCAACAAGTCCAACATTGGTGAAGTATCGATAGAGGAGAAAGGATTTAAATTAACCATCAAACAAAAAGAAGAAGCTGTTCAGCAGGTGTTTGCCGCGCCGGTAACAGTTCCACAAGCATACGCGCCACAACCACAGGCAGTGCAGCCGCAACAAACCGCTCCCGCGTCCGAAAAGCCCAAAGCGGCCGAACCGTCCGCTGAAAACCTGATCACCATCAAGAGTCCTATGATCGGCACTTTTTATCGCAGCTCTTCACCCGGCAAGCCCGCGTTTGTGGAAGTCGGAGATGAAATAGCAGTAGGAAAAGTGGTTTGTATTATCGAAGCGATGAAGTTGTTCAATGAGATCGAAAGTGAGGTAAAGGGCCGCATTGTAAAAATGCTGGCCGATGATGCTTCGCCCGTAGAGTACGATCAGCCGCTATTCCTTGTAGATCCTTCCTAGGAGTGCATCCCTGAACTAAACGATTTAAAGAAAGATGTTTAAAAAAGTATTGATAGCCAACAGAGGAGAGATAGCGTTGCGCGTAATACGCACGTGCAGGGAGATGGGGATTAAAACAGTGGCCGTTTATTCTACTGCAGACAAAGACAGCCTTCATGTAAAATTTGCCGACGAGGCGGTTTGTATAGGTAAACCGGCCAGCTCGGATTCCTATTTGAATATTCCACATATTATGGCGGCTGCAGAGATCACTAATGCCGATTCCATTCACCCGGGCTACGGTTTTCTTGCGGAGAATGCAAAGTTTGCCGAAATCTGCGGGGAGCATAATATCAAGTTCATAGGGCCTACGCCTACCCAGATCCGGGCGATGGGCGATAAGATGACTGCGAAGGAGACGATGATCAAAGCCGGCGTTCCGGTTGTTCCCGGGGGGGAAGCCTTGCTGCAGAGTGTCGAAGAAGCCAAAAGTCTTGCCCGCGAGGTGGGATACCCCATTATTTTGAAAGCGACAGCCGGTGGCGGTGGCAAGGGCATGCGTGTGGTGTGGGAAGAGTCGGAAATGGAAAAAAATTATGAGACAGCGAAGATAGAAGCGGCTGCTTCGTTCAAGAATGATGGCATCTACATGGAGAAATTTGTAGAAGAGCCAAGACATATTGAAATACAGGTGGCCGGCGACCGCTATGGAAAAGTTTGCCACCTGGGTGAAAGGGATTGTTCCATTCAGCGCCGCCACCAGAAACTGGTGGAAGAGTCGCCTTCCCCGTTTATGACGCCCGAGTTGAGGCACAGAATGGGCGAGGCTGCTAAAAAAGCGGCTTCTGCTATCGGCTACGAAAGCGTGGGTACGATAGAATTCCTGGTAGACAAGCACCGCAATTTTTATTTCATGGAAATGAACACCCGTATCCAGGTGGAACATTGCGTAACGGAAGAGGTGACTAATTTTGATTTAATTAAAGAGCAGATAAAGATCGCAGCAGGAGAGGCCATCAGCGGCAAGGATTATGAACCGCAGGGCCATGCGATAGAATGCAGGATCAATGCGGAAGATCCTTATAATGATTTTCGCCCTTCACCGGGAAGGATCACGGTGCTGCACCAGCCTGGCGGGCATGGCATCCGCGTCGATTCGCATGTATATGCGGGATATACTATTCCTCCTTATTACGATTCGATGATTGCGAAAATAATTGCGGTTGCCCGTACCCGTGAGGAAGCTATCAATACGATGAGCAGGGCGCTGAGCGAATATGTGATCGAAGGCGTGAAAACAACCATTCCTTTCCATCAGCAGCTGATGCGCAACGAAGCTTTTATCAACGGAAATTTCAATACGAAATTCCTGGAGAGCTTTAAGATGGTATAAAAATAATTACTACATAATTTTTATAGTGAAAAAACGGCTTTGATGCCGTTTTTTTCTTTTGGATATAGTTTGAATTAATCGGAATTTTAACCGGTAATATTTTAATAACTTAAACCAGCTACTATGAAAGTTGAAGAACCCGCTATTAAATATGAAAGATTAATGAGCCCCCGGGAATACCTTGAATGGGAACGCAAACAGGAGTTGAAGCATGAATATGTTGAAGGGTTTATTATTACCATGCAGGGCGCATCGCCGGTGCATAATAAAATACTTGTCAACCTGATTACTTCTGTCGGCTCATTTCTCTCGGATAAACTTTGCCAGCTTTATCCCAGCGATATGAGAACTTATGTGAAAAAGAAAGAATCCTATTTTTATCCTGATGCAAGTATTATTTGCGATGAAAATGCGGATTTTGGAGATCATAATGATAACTCTCAGCAGCCGGCCGTAATATTTGAAATATTATCTCCATCCACTGCAGATTTTGATTTGGGAAAGAAATTCTTTTATTATTCACAGATTCCTTCGCTGAATGAGTATATAGTGATCGATTCATTGAAATGTTTCGCAAGGACTGCCAGCAAGGGGCCTGATAACACCTGGAAGTTTGAAGAGTTTAACAATCTTGAACAGCAAATACCGATTGAGACGATCGGGTTTGCGTTGCCGCTGAGCGAAGTTTATCACAGGATAAGGTTCGAAGAAGCCGGGGTTGGAGAGAAGAGAGATTAGCTTTATTTAAAGCTAAAATTTAATAAAGGGGTTACTCGTTTCCCAATTCGATTTATTAATCCTATTTGTAAAAGATGCCCGCTCTTGCAGGTATTTATAAGTCCCACCTGCAATCCCCTTCCTTTGGTCACTTTGTTTCTTAACCCGGCAATCATTATTCCGTTGAACTCGTAATGCAGGTTCATTATTCCCGTTAGCTCAACTCCATTCATTTCATTTATAAAAGAAACTATTCCGTTTATGGCGATCCCGGAAACCTCCGTTTCACCCAGTAAGCCACCTAAACTCAGGGAAATACCCCTGAGTTTTACATTGACGAATTCATCCTTATCCGGAAAAATATTCCGGCTAACTAATTCTCCGCGACCCTGAATGACGGAGTCGCGTTTGAGGGGATGAAGAAAGCGAAGAGATTGTTCCTCCAATCGCATACATTCCTGCAAGAAGTCCAAAAGGCTCCATTTCTATATTCAATCCGTTTACCGCTAATGTGCCTGCCTCTTTCCAGGTTGTTGCCTGAAAACCAATTGCAAGCCCATTGATCACTGTGCTTTTTCTAACGGGTGTTGTCCATAGAATATTTCTGGTATGTATTGGCTGAATCGTATCCTGCGAATACACGAAATCTGCCAACCCAACACAAAATATGAGGAGTGCATAAATTTTTAAGGTATGTAGTCGCATGGTAGTTTCATTTTGTTCGCATCAGGCTGCTAATATATATGATGCTGCCCGATTCCACTCACTAACCGACATACTCGTCCACTCTCTTTTCAAGATTATAGAAACCCGCCAGCCTGCGGATAATATTTTCTACAACGGCGTCGGGGCAGGAGGCGCCGCTGGTCATCAAAATTCGTACAGGATCTTTGGCGGGTAAAAAATTGGAACTACAGATTTCCTGTTTCGTATGATAATTATAGTGCAGGATCTCTTTTCTCGAAATAATCTTATCGGCAGAATTAATAAAGTAAGTGGCCAGCTTTCCCTCTGCCAGCTCCACCAGGTGCGTCGTATTGGATGAATTATAACCTCCGGCAACGATGCACAGATCAGCAGAAGTTTCCAGCAGGGCATTCACTGCGCTTTGATTATCGTTGGTGGCATAACATAAAGTGTCACGCGTATCGGCAAAGCGTTCGCCTGTCTGCGCATCGCTCAGCTGATAATGATCTTTCATTAATTGCTTTAAATAATCGGCAATGGCCTGTGTATCCGTCGCCAGCTGAGTGGTCTGGTTAACCACGCCAATACGTTGCAGGTCATTGGTAACATCAAAGCCGTTGGAAAACCGGCCCGCAAACTCGGTATAAAATTCATTGGATGAAATTTCACCGGTAATATATTTTCCCAGGCGTATCGTTTCTGCCATATCCTTCACCACCACAGCGGGTGCACCTGACGATGCATGGGAAAAAGTGGCGCGCGTTTCTTCATGCCGGGGCTTGCCATGTATCACAATACTATATCCTTTGGAAGCGATCTGGTCGCTGCGGTTCCATACCTTTTCTACAAACGGGCAGGTGGTATTATATTTTTCTACCTGTATCCCTTTATCTTTTAGTTCTTTTTCGATCTGCAGCGTAGTGCCGAATGCCGGAATCAGAACGATGTCTTCCGAAGTCAGTTCACTGAATGGAATCAATTCCTTACCCGCCGTATCCTGCAAAAAGCGCACTCCCTTCCCGGTAAGGTCGCGGTTAACCTGCGGGTTATGTATCATTTCGCTAAGCAGGAATATTCTTTTTCCCTCATTTTCTTCGATGGTTCGGAACGAAATTTCAATAGCATTTTCCACGCCGTAACAAAAACCAAAATGCCTCGCCAGGTAGATCTGCAGAGGACCGAGATCGAGCAGGGTGGGAGCCAGGTTCTTCTTCATCCGGTCATCCTGCTTTCTCCTGCTTTTGATGGCCGAGATCAGCGGGCTGCGATACGACGGTGGAACGGTAAATGCCTTCATTGCGGCCACAAAGTTAGGTTTTGAAGGTAAAATGGCCTCGCATTAATACGAACGCTGGCTTAGATTTGTTATATGTTTATCCATTTTGATCCGGTACAATGGTCACTGAATACCAATATATACGAAGTCAATTTAAGACAATACTCTTCCGAAGGAACGTTCCGGGCATTTTCGAAAGAATTGCCACGGCTGGCCGACATGGGCGTTAAGATCCTCTGGTTCATGCCAATTACTCCGATCAGCAAACTGAACCGCCTTGGCACCCTGGGCAGCTATTACGCCTGCTCTTCCTATAGAGATACCAACCCGGAGTTCGGAAGCATAAGCGATTTCGGCGAACTGGTGAAGCAGGCGCACGGGCAGGGCTTCAAAGTGATCATCGACTGGGTAGCCAACCATACTGGCTGCGATCACTACTGGACGAAAACCAATCCCGGTTTTTATAAAAAAAATGCCCAGGGACAGTTTTACGATGCCAATGGCTGGAGTGACGTGTACGATCTTAATTATTATGACCAGTCAATGAGAAAAGAAATGATTTCATGCATGGAGTTCTGGATAAGAGAATGTGATATCGATGGTTTTCGCTGCGATATGGCCCACCTGGTGCCGCTGGATTTCTGGCGTGATGCAAGACAACATCTGGACCCTATCAAGCCATTGTTCTGGCTCGGCGAAACCGAGAACAACAATTATCAGCATGCATTCGATTGCAGTTATGCCTGGAATTTTATGCATTTCTCAGAGAATTTCGTTAAGAATAAAATGAGCGTTGATGAACTTCGCCTGCTGCTGAATGCTTATGAGAAGAAAAAGCTGGCGTATACCAATTATGTATTTTTTACCTCCAACCACGATGAGAATTCCTGGAACGGAACAGAGTATGAAAAATATGGCGCGGCGGCTTTATGTTTCGCGGTATTTACGTGCACATGGAGCGATATTCCGCTGATATACAGTGGGCAGGAGTTGCCTAATTATAAGCGCCTGCGTTTTTTTGAGAAAGATCCGATAGAATGGAGCGGGAAATATGAATTGCATCATTTTTATAAATCGCTTCTTGACCAGAGAAATTCTTTCGGCACGGCAACCACCGAGATTGTTTTTATAAACACAGCCGGTGATCGTGGTATACTGGCTTTTATCAAAAGATCTTCCTCAAAACAAATTTTACTGGTGTTTAATTTTTCAGACGAACAGCACGACGCGCATATCGAAGATGAACGTGCTGCGGGTGACTACAGGGATTTGTTTACGAAGGAAAATAAAAAGGCTCCATCGGTTTTTGCGATGGAGCCCTGGAGTTATCTTGTTCTGGAAAAACTTACTTGAGGTTCAATACGAACGTGAATACGCCTTCATAACCGGGATATACACCTTCCACTTTCACGCTGCCGTTGGATTTATCCAGTACTTTTCTGAAGTCATCAACCGTATTGATCTTCTGGTCGTCTGCTTTCAGGATCACAAATCCTTCCTGCACCCTTACCTTGCTCATCAACCCCGACTGGCCAATGCTTTTGATCACCACACCGCCGCTTACGCCCAGTTCTTTAGCCTGGTCTTTGGTAATGGTCTGGAGATCGGCGCCCAGCTTATCCATCACGGAGGTTTTAACTACATCCAGTGTGCCTGTGCTGTTGCGCAGGGTCACCTGTGTTCTGTAGTCCTTACCTCCGCGTTTGTAGTTGAGGTAGATCTTGTCGCCGGGACGGAAGGTAGCTATCTGGCCCACCATTTCAGCCCCTGTCGAAACCGGTACATCGTTGATGCCCGTAATAATATCCCCGCTCTTGATACCGGCCGCATAAGCAGCGCCATCTTTCGGAACATCTTTCACATACACGCCGCCTTCGTATTCGGGAATATTCTGTTCTTTTTTCTGCTCGTCGCTCAGATTTTCAGACAAATATTGAATGCCCAGATACGCTCTCTGCACTGTTCCGAATTTCATCATGTCGGCAACGATCTTCTTTACAATGTTTACCGGGATAGTAAACGAATAACCGGCATAAGAACCTGTAGGAGACGCGATGGCCGAATTGATACCGACTAGTTTGCCATCGGTGTTTACGAGCGGGCCGCCACTGTTGCCGGGGTTCACCGCTGCATCGGTCTGCAGGAATGATTCCACGGGCGTATTACTTTGTCTTCTGTTGATCTCGAGCGTCCGTCCTTTCGCACTCACGATGCCCGCTGTTACGGTAGCTTCCAGGTTCAGCGGGTATCCAACCGCCAATACCCATTGGCCGACCTTCACTTCGTCTGAATTTCCGTACAGCATGAACGGTAAGCCTTTTGCATCGATTTTTAAAAGGGCCAGATCACTGCTGGGGTCGTTGGCAACCAGTTTGGCCTTGAATGACTTCCGGTTGCTCAGCGTCACGGTAATATCGTCAGCTCCATCGATTACATGGTTGTTGGTGACAATATAGCCGTCTTCGCTGATGATCGCTCCGGAACCGGAGGCCATCTGCGGAAGCGATCTCATGCCCCGGTCGCCGAACAGGTCATCGAGGTCGAGGCCAAACATATCTCCGAATGGGCTCTTGCGTGGAAGATTATTGGAGACAGTTCTATTGGTTGTTGTTTTAATGTGAACCGTGGCAGGAATGGCCGCCGACGCTGCGGGGGTAAAGTCTGCAAAAGCGGTTCCATTCGTTCCGTTAAATCCGGCATAATTAGAAGGAGCCTTACCGGAGTCGGTTGATTTTGTTTGCTGATAATAATAAGTCGAATCACTATGTGTCACCTTATTGTAGCCCCATATGGTCGCCAGCGTGGTTCCTGCGCTGATAACGACCATGGCAAGTGTTTGTGTGAATTTCATATCTGGTAAATGTTGTGTTTTTCGTTGCGTCAAATAACGTGCCTGCGAAGCAAATAAACGACGTATCGGTAATAATGTCGATACCGCTAATTCAGTTTAACATTTAATTTACTAAGGTCTTCGTAGATCATGTCATTCTGTGTATTTATGCTTTTACAGATCAAGTAAAAATTGCAGCGTATCTGCCTTATCAGCATAATCATTCAGCGCGGGCCGCTGCGCATAGCCGAAAGGTATGTCATCTTTGCTTACTATGCACTGGATATCGGGATGATTGTTTAATGACGTACGAACGGCCGCTTCCTGCGGATAATATTCATAATGCAACTGGCTGATAGGAGAGAAGAGCGCTTTGTTTTCCTGCAGCAGCACAGACCCGTTGGTCATATAATAAAGCTTGTTTACGATCAGGATTGCAAGCTGGTAGTCATAGTTATTCTTATACTTATGGTTATCTTCCAGGAAATTATACTTCCTGAACGATTCCAGCAGGGGCAGGAAGTCAAAATTTTCCGGCACGTAGATCTTGGTCACATTGCGGCAGCCCAGGCCGAAATAGAGATGTACATCGTCGGCGAGACGCTGCAGGTCTTCCAGCGTTTCATTGCCCGTAAGAATGGCCACAGAAGTGCGGTTGCGCCGGATGATATGGGGGTATTTACCGAAATAGTAGTCGAAATATCTTCCTGAATTATTGCTGCCGGTTGCGATATAGGCATCGCAGTTTTTCAGCACCTCTGAAAAGGAAATCCAGTTGGCGCATGCCGGCTCCCATTCGATCAGTTTTTCGGCAATTGCCCGGATCAGTATGGAATCCTTTGAAGACGGTTTGATCAACTGCCGGTGGCCGGAAACAAATCCGGAAAGAAAATCATGAAAACCTGCCAGTGGAATATTGCCGGCCATCACAATACCAACGGTTTTTGGATTGGGCCGAACGCCGGGCACCCTGTAGTTCGCGAGCCATTGCTCCAGCTTTTCTTCCCGCAAAAATTCTTTTGCGACATGCTCCAGCTGGTAGTCGATAAATTCCGGTATAAACCACGCGTTACCGTAAGCTGCCCTTTTTTTTGCCGTAAGCCATTTTTCATCATCGGAGACAATCAGCCCGCCGAGTTTTTTCAGCAAAACAATCCGCTGTTCTAAATCCATTCATTTATATTTGTCATACAAAAGTAAAAGTAAACGGAAACTATTCATAAAATCCGTAAGATATGGCTATAAAAATAACAGATGAATGTATAAACTGTGGTGCTTGCGAACCCGAGTGCCCGAATAATGCGATATATGAAGGTGGAGTGGAATGGGCGCTTGCCGACGGTACTTCCGTAAAAGGAAGCTACGTGCTCATGGATGGAACGCTTGCAGAAGCCAACCAGCGTTTTGCTCCGATCTCATTGGACACCTATTATATTACTCCGAATAAATGCACCGAATGCCAGGGCTTTCACGAGGAACCTCAGTGTGCCGCGGTTTGCCCCGTGGATTGCTGTGTTCCTGATGAAATGTACCGCGAGACTGTGGAAGAGCTGCTTGAGAAAAAAGACAAACTTCACCTATAGTTCGCGTCAACCTGCACCCTTTTTAATCTATGGCAAAACCAATCATCGCATTTGTAACAGGGGGCTATTCTTCAGAGGCCGAAATCTCTTATAAGAGCGCTGTTACGATAGAGAAAAATATCGATCGGGATAAATATGATGTTTATAAAATAGACATTACTCCGGGTGGATGGATATATGAATATGATAACGGCAAGGTGTTGGTTGATAAGAACGATTTTTCAATACTTGTTTCCGGGAAAAAAATATGGTTTGATGCCGTGCTGATAGGTATCCACGGTACTCCGGGAGAGGATGGAAAATTACAGAGCTATTTTGATTTGCATAATATTCCCTATTCCACCTGTGATGCGGCAGCCTCCGCCATTACATTTAATAAAAGATATACGGTGGCTGTTGCAGCTTTTGCGGGAATTGCTGTGGCAAAATCGCTTCATCTGTTTCGTGAGTCACCTCTTTCGGCAGAGGAGATTGCCCATCAGTTGTCTTTCCCCGTATTTGTAAAACCCAATAACGGCGGATCGAGTATCGGCATGAGCAAAGTGAACAGCGTTGCCGATCTTCCTGCTGCGCTTCAAAAAGCTTTCAATGAAGATGCGCAGGTGCTTGTAGAGGAATTTATTTCAGGAAGGGAATTTACGGTAGGGGTATTCAGGTCGCCCGGCGGAATAATTGTTCTGCCGATTACCGAGATCAAATCTAAAAATTCGTTTTTTGATTATAAAGCGAAATACCTGGGCGAGAGTGTGGAAATCACTCCTGCTGTGGTCAGCGATGAAATGGCCAGTCAGATCCGCTCAACGGCAAAAAAAGTTTTTGAGATCTTTAACTGCCGCGGCGTGGTGCGCATAGACTTTATCTTCAGTGAGCAGGCCAACCGGCCTTACCTGTTGGAGATCAACACGGTTCCGGGCCAGAGCGAAGCCAGCATTGTGCCGCAGCAGGTACGGGCTATGGGCTGGACCCTGAAGGAATTTTATTCGGCCCTGATTGACGACGCGCTCTCCCGTAAACTCAGTTAATTCTTTATTACATTTGATGCCATGTTCAAATTCATAACCAGTAAACCGCTTTGGATCAATATACTGGCGGCGATCGTCCTGGTGTTTATCCTGCTTTTTGTTTTTTTACTGTCACTCGATTTTTTTACCCGGCATGGCAAAACATTAATGATTCCCACGGTAACCAATATCGCTGTTGCCGATGCTGAGAAAATTTTAAAAGCGCAGGGCTTTGACGTGGAGATCCAGGACTCTGTGTACGTCGATACCGCTCAGCCTCTTTCCGTGATCCGGCAGTTTCCGGAAGCGGAAGCGGTGGTTAAGCAAAACCGTACCGTTTATCTTACTATTAACCGCGCAGTAGCGCCCACTATCGAGATGCCTAACCTGGAGGGAATGAGTTTTCGTACGGCATTGATCACATTAAAACAATACGGACTGAAATTGAAGGATACGGTATTCCGGCCTGATTTTGCAAAGAATTCTGTTCTTGAGCAACAATTCGACGATCAGCGCATAAAACCGGGAACAAAAATCGCAATGGGCAGCAGCATTTTGCTGGTGCTGGGCAGCGGCCTTGGACAGGATGAATTTAATGTGCCCGACCTTTTCTCGCTTAGTTTTGCCGAAGCAAAAACGTTGCTGGAGTCGGAAGGGCTGAATGCAGGCGCCGTGGTACCGGACGCTGATGTGAAAGATACAGCGAATGCTTATGTCTACAGGCAAAGCCCCGAAAAACTCAGTTTCGACAACCGGATTAATCGCATCCGCCCGGGACAGACGATTGACGTGTGGCTTAGTGTACAGAAACCGGCCAGAGTCGTTGATTCTGCTACAAACTCTTCTACCGAACCGACAAATTAATCGTTTATGGAAAATATAACAGTACAGGAAGTGAACTCCCGCTTACAGTCGGGAGAGAAATTGAATCTCGTGGATGTGAGAGAGCCGGATGAAAATGCAGAATTCAATATTGGAGGAATATTGCTGCCGCTTGGAAAAATTCAGGGCATGCAGATCGATGAAATCGATGAGTTGAAGAATGAAGAAGTGATCCTGTATTGCAGAAGTGGTAACAGAAGTATGCAGGCTGCTATGTTCCTCGAGATGCTTGGCTTTAAGAACACAAAAAATCTCGCCGGTGGTATGACCGAGTGGAAAAAAGAAATAGGAGATGTAGCTTAATGACCGGCTTACATCTCCCTGTCCGGAAAAATTATAACGTAATGTTTACGGCGAACATTACGTTAAGCGGCGCCATAGGAAAATAATAATTTTCTGTTACCAGAGACCCCGCTGACTGATAACTGTAAGTATATCCATTGGCTTCATATTTTTTACTGAATAAATTATTGACCTGGAAAATCAAATTGGTTTCCCTGAATAATTTATTGTGCAGGGTGTATGACATGCGCGCATCCTGCACGTAATACGGATTCAGGCTGCGATCTTTCTTTGAAGAATTATCCAGGTATTGCCGGCTCACGTATTTGCTGATGAGATTTATTGCTCCGTTCTTAAAAGGATAAATAGTTAGTGATCCTCCGCCAACAACTGCGGGGGAAAAAGCGATATCGGCTGATGCATAGAAAGCGGATTTCTGACCGCCATTATCATAATCGTCGTAGTACTCGGTGAAATCAATGACCCGGTTGCGGCTCAGTGCGAGATTGGCAGAAACATTGATCCATTTTGCGAGCGAAATATTTCCCTGCAATTCGATCCCGAGCCGGTAGCTGTTGGGAATATTGATACGGGTAGAAGCGCCTACATCGTTTATTTTACCCGTTGGGATCAGTTGGTCCTTGTATTTCATATAAAAGATATTGGCCGACCATCCCCAGGTTGACTGTTTTGTTTCCACTCCCGCTTCGATATCGTGCAGTTTTTCAGGCCTTGGCTGTTGATGAATACCTGCTTCAAAGTCATCCCGGTTGGGTTCTTTTGTCGCAAGAGAATAAGAGACATATGTCCTTAAGCGATTGAATGAATACGTCAGTCCTGCTTTGGGATTCACAAAATTGTATTTGTTGTCCATTGTAAGTTGTGGATTGTCTTCGAAGCCGCCAAGATAATAGTTGACATGACGGTATTGAATATCGGCGAATGCTTCCAGCCCTGTAAGAAGGCGATATTGGTATTTGGCATATCCATTAATATCCGTTTTATGTGCCGGCACCTGGTAATATTTATATTCAAGAGGCACTCCTGTTTCGGCCCAGTTGACAATTCCGTAGTGCTCTCCGTTGTATCGGTTCCATCCTCCTCCGACTGTCAATAGTCCCCGGTCGTGTTTATATTGCAGGGATATTATCTGTCCGAAAAATTTATTATCGAGCCATAATTGTCTTACCAGATCGGTTGTGGTGATGGTATCATTTCCGTGTATAACATCGTTCAATCCGTATTTGGAAAGTGCTTTATCCGCTTTATAATTTTCATAATATCCTTTTCCCCTGGTATAAAAAAATGCGGTATTGAACTCAACGGATTTGTTGAATCGATGATTGAAAAACAACTGGTAATGATCCTGCTGGTAATTATCGGTTTCGTTATCATAAGGTGTTCCGGGTTTCTCTGTTCCGGAATAGTTCATTCTTCTGTTGTTAATGAGATCAGAAGCGGTTACGCCATTCCATGCCTGGTATGTTTTTTCTTTTCCTGATATAAAGTTGAATCGTATTGAACTATTTGCTGTAAGATAGGCGCCTGACAAATAAAGAGAATGCAATGCCGTGGAGGCTCTCTCGACATATCCGTCGCTGGAGATTTTGGAGAGCCTTGCGTCGATGGTGAAATGATCGCCAAGCAATCCCGAGGATGCTTTTACGGTATTCTTCCAGCTGTTATAGGAGCCGTAGCTGTTATTGATTTCCGCAGATGGCGTGAGATTGACTTCGTTGGTGCTGAAATTCATCGTGGCTCCGAAGGCGCCCGCTCCATTGGATGAGGTACCGATTCCCCGTTGTATCTGGATATCGCTTACTGATGAAGCGAGATCGGGAAGGTCTACAAAAAAAAGGCCCTGTGATTCTGCGTCATTGTATGGAATGCCATTGATGGTCATATTGATCCTCGATGCATCTGAACCGCGGATGCGAAGCGCTGTATAGCCTATTCCATTGCCGGCATCGGAATTAATGACAACCGAAGGTGTCTGGTTAATGATATAGGGAAGGTCCTGCCCCAGGTTGGCCTCTTTGAGCTCCTTTTTGGTGATGGTGTTTTTGGTGAAGGGGGCATTATCTGCCGCCCGGATAGCGCGAACCTCAACAGGTTCGAGATAGAGAACGGATTTCTTTGCCGAATCTTTTGGTGATAGCGGGTAGTTTTGCGCCTGTAAAATAAACGGAACGATAAAAAAAATAATAGCGATGAGTTTGTTCATTTTTCTGAGTTTTTAGGTCAGCAACAACTCACCGGGAAATTAAATGAATGAAGCGTTGTGTCTCCCTTCGCAGGCATTATCCTGGCCAGGTTCAACGGGTATCATCTCAGCCTTGCTTTCGCAAAGCACCCCGGGATATGAAGCTGTTCCTGAATGCAGGAACAGCAGCAAATATAGTAAGTAATCTTTATTTTCACGTTTGTAACAAACAACGGTATTTATTCGTATTGGAGAAAATCATTATCATGAAACAAAGCATAAACTATTCTGCAACGAAATATTTTGTGCCTGTGGTATTGCTTTTGAGTGTATTATCTGCGGATGCGCAGAAGATATTTTATGATCCTGATGCCCGTGTCATAAATGTGGGCAACTTTCACGGAGTGGCGATATCGGGCGCAATAGAGGTGCAGTTATCCCAGGGTGAAAACGCAGTTGCGGTCGGCGCAGCCAGGCCCGATGCAGTGAAAGCGGAAGTAAAAAATGGTATTCTAGCCCTGTCGGTACAAGGGGGGCATATCCTTCGCAATCGTGGAAGGATGCGCGTATACATCTCTGCCCGGTCGCTGGATAAAATTGAAGGCAGCGGCGCTTCGGAAATAAATGTCAACGGCAGTATGAAGGTGAATGAACTGGCTATTCACATGAGCGGCGCCAGTGATTTTAAGGGAGAGATCGAGGCGGAGGCGCTGGATGTGCGTTTGAACGGTGCTTCTGATATGAAAATAAAAGGATCGGCCAATGATTTGAAAGTAGAGGCCAGCGGGGCATCCACTTTTAAAGGGTATGATTTCGTGGCAGCTAATTCTTCGATCAATGCATCCGGCGCTTCGACCGTAAAACTTACGTCGGGTAAACTTCTCAACGCGGAGGCATCCGGCGCTTCATCGATATCTTATAAAGGGCCCGGACAACCGGGAAAGATCAAATCGTCCGGTGCGAGCAGTATAACAAGAAAGGATAATTAATCGCCGGCTTAAAAATACCCGTACTCTTTGAGCATCGTGTCGTTATCGCGCCATTTGGGGCGCACTTTCACGAATAGTTCAAGGAATATCTTTTGCTGAAGGAAGGCTTCAATGTCTTTGCGCGCGTCTGTTCCCAGCTGGCGGATCATTTTTCCTTTTTCGCCGAGCAGTATTCCTTTTTGTGTTTCACGCTGCACGATGATATCGGCTGCAATTTTTACCAGGGAACTTTTTTGCTTGAATTCATTCACGATAACGGTAGTGTGATAAGGGATCTCGTCTTTGAACAGATGAAATATTTTTTCCCGTATCATTTCGGCCACGAAAAATTTTGTGGGGAGATCGGATAATTCGTCTCCTTCGAAAAAAGGCTCACTTTCGGGAAGGTATCCAACGATGAGATCCAGCAATTCTTTCAGGCCACGATTTTGCAATGCAGCTACTCGCACTGTTTTCTTTACATATTTTTTAGATTGAAAAAAATCTTCGATTTCCTGTATCCTGTTTTCGGAGGCTTTGTCTGTTTTGTTGATCACGAGGATCGCCGGAGCTTTCAGGTGCAGGGAAGAAAATATTTCGTCGGCTTCTGCGGGGTTTTCGTTCACATCCACCAGCAATAATGCCAGGTCCGCATCTTCTATCGCTGTTTTCACCGCAGCCATCATTTTTTCGTGCAGTTTGTATTTGGGTTCGATGATACCAGGTGTATCGGAGAAGATGATCTGGTAGTCTTTTTCGGTGATGATGCCTTTGATCCGGTGACGGGTGGTTTGGACCTTTGACGACACAATGGCGAGCTTTTCGCCCATCAGGGCATTCAGCAACGTGCTTTTTCCTGCGTTAGGTTTACCGAATATGCTTACAAAGCCAGCTTTCATGCCTGCAAGGTAAATATGTATTTGGAATCAAACTTATATCGTCGTACATTTGCATCCACATCGCGAGGTAGAGCAGCGGTAGCTCGACGGGCTCATAACCCGTAGGTCACAGGTTCGATCCCTGTCCTCGCAACGAAGGTGAAGCTCCTGGAAAGGAGCTTTTCTTATTTTACAATTATGCCCGGATTTACAATAGCTATCGTTGGCCGACCAAATGTTGGAAAAAGTACATTTTTTAATCGCCTGCTTGGTCAGCGAAAGGCGATAGTGGATGATATAAGCGGTGTTACCCGTGATCGTCAGTATGGTATCGCCGACTGGAACGGCAAAACATTTAATGTGATCGATACGGGTGGTTTTGTACCTCAGAGTGAGGATGTTTTTGAACGGGAGATCAAAAAACAGGTATTGATAGCTCTTGAGGAAGCCAATGCCATTGTATTCGTGGTAGATGTTACTACGGGTATTACCGACCTCGACGAGGCGATGGCAGCGCTGCTGCGGAGGACTTCGAAGCCTGTTTTTCTTGCCGTGAACAAGGTGGATAACCACGAGCGGTTGCTGGAGGCAACGGAATTTTACGCCCTCGGTTTTGATAATATTTTTTTTATTTCGGCTATGTCGGGAAGCAGCACCGGTGATCTGCTGGATGCTGTTACGGCGATTATTTCTGAGAAGAAATCTGACGAAACGGAAGAGGCGGCTGCATTGCCGAGGATTGCGATTATGGGGCAGCCTAATGTGGGTAAATCCTCCCTGCTGAATGCGCTGGTAGGTGAAGAAAGAACGATTGTCAGCGATATTGCGGGCACCACGCGCGACACCATTCATACGCACTACAAATTATTTAAGAAAGAATTTATATTAATAGATACGGCCGGCATCCGGAGAAAGGCAAGGGTGCATGAGGACCTGGAGTTTTATTCGGTGATCCGGGCCATTAAAGCTATGGATGAGGCAGATGTCTGCCTGCTGCTGATCGATGCTGAAAAAGGTATCACGGCCCAGGATCTGAATATCTTTTCGATGGCCGAAAAGAAAGGAAAGGGCATCGTACTGCTGGTAAATAAGTGGGACCTTGTGGACAAGGAAACGAATACGTCGCGCGACTACGAAAAAAGGCTGAAAGACAAGATCGCTCCGTTTACGGATGTCCCGATACTTTTTATTTCTGTGCGGGAGAAGACGAGAATATTCAGGGTAATTGAAACGGCGATGGAAGTGTATGAAAACAGGCAGCGGGTGATTGCCACCTCCGTTTTAAATGATGTGATGCTGAAGGCTATCGAAAGCTATAATCCCCCGGTGGTAAGAGGCAATGCCGTTAAAATAAAATTCATTACCCAGCTGCCTGTGGCGGTGCCTTCCTTCGCGTTTTTCAGCAATCATCCGGATGACATCAGGGAACCGTACAAAAACTACCTGGAAAACCAGCTTCGGTCTCACTTTAAGTTCACAGGAGTTCCCATACGTATTTTCTTCCGTAAGAAATAAACTGCTTTAATGGCAGGGCACTCTAAGCTAAAGAGTTGATCCTGCCACGATTACAGTAATTTTCCTTACCTATTGCATAAGTTGTATATATATTGTAATTTGCTGCCGCTTCTCTTCTATTATATCCACTTTCTCAGGGAAAACCTCACGTCCATCTCCTTTTACTTATTGCCTAAACTCTCACGTATGAAAAAAATCTACGTATTAACCGTAGTCTGCTTAGCGTTTGTAACAGGTGTATCCGCCCAAACGACATATTATTGGATTGGCGCAGCCGGTGGAAACTGGAACAGTGCTTCTAACTGGTCCTTGACGTCTGGTGGATCAGCTGCGGCCGATTATCCCCAACTGGCGACTGACAAAGCAATATTTGATGCTGATGGTACTCCTAATCTTAATCTCAGTGTAAGTATTAATAGTTTGACGGTTAGCAATAACGCGTCGGTAAAGATTACGGGCGTGGGAGGAACAACGCAGACGATTACCGTGAACAGTACAAATGCCGCCGCGCCTGCACTGGCTATTGCGGCAGGTGCGAAACTGGAAATGGATGCTGTTACAAATAGTGAATCTGTTATTTCATTTGCTGCCAATAGTCAGGGAGCTATTAACGGCGAATGGGTTTTGTCTGGCGATGTAGACAGCCCATCATGGGGTTATTTTACGCTCCCTTCGTCAGGAGCCTCAACACGGGTGATTATAAAGACGGGTGGCAAATTAACGGTAGGTCCAACCAGTTCAATATATCCGGATGAGTATAATGTTGCTGATAATTTTCTTGTTTTTCAGTCAGGATCCACACTTGAGTTTCAGGGCGAAAACCCGATTGTTCCTTCTGCTAATTATGATGCAGCGTCTACCATACTTGTAAAAGGCTTAATCATGAGCGGGCTTTCATTTGAGGAGACTTCTGCGATTGGAAATCTTACCATCGACTGTCCCTCTCTTCAGCAGGATAATTATCTTTCATTATATAATATTAATATCAACGGAAATCTTCTTATTCAAAATACCAATGGCAAGGTGTTATCATTGGTTTCAGGAGCTTTGCTGGGAGGTACTGTAACGTCTATTAATGTAGGCATCAATGGTGACTTTACAATTTCCGGTAATTCGGCCGTTGCAGAAGTATCAAGATTTGCTGATGTAACCACCAATGTTACCGTCCAGGGCGACTTCACTGCCGGAGGAGCAAGCTTTGATCTTAATTCGGATAATATATCAAATCTTCCTACTAACCTTATCGTCAAAAAAGCATTTCATCATACGGCCGGAACGTTCGGCGCCTCTTCAACAGCAATAGACCAGAACCAGAATTTATTTAATGTCGAATTTAACGGAAGCGTTCTCCAGGATGTTAGCTCGGTGACCGGCTCGATCGACAATGCCGGTAACCAGGTGACCATGCGGATGAATAACGCATTAGGCGTTAGCCTTTCCAGCAACCTCGCTGTGGGAAGGTTAGATTTTAATACGACCAATAAAGGTATTATTCACGCGAACGCAAATACTTTAACTATCAATAATACTTCCGGAAATGCTACCGTTGTCTCCGGCTACGGCGCCAACGCGTTTATTGAAGGTGGTGTTATTGCGAGAAGGCTTCAATCGACAGGTACTGCACTATTTCCTACCGGAGTGGGCAGCAAGTTCAGAAAATTCATTCTTACCCCGGCCAACAGTTCATTAAATACGTTTAGCGTGCAACTCATCAGCGGAAGCAATGGCGGAGCATTTTCTACCGTAACCGGCGTTTCTAATTATTATTGGAATGTGAACAGAACAAGCGGTTCTTCTTCCGCAACGATAAGCATGGATCTGAATGGTGCAGAAGCGGGTCGCACAGCAACAGATACGCTGGTAGCAGCACAATATGACGGAACAAGCTGGCAAGATGCCAGGGAAACTGATAACTATATTTTCCCCGGCAATTCTGCCTCCGGAACAGTTACGACTTCTGTGCAATCCTCTTTTAACGCGTTCACAATCGGTTATATCATAAATGCCGCCCTTCCGATCAAACTGGTTTCCTTCACAGGCAGAAAAGTGCAAAATACCGCTGAACTCGCGTGGGAAATCACGGAAAACAGCACGCCGGCGAAATTCGAAGTGGTTAAATCGACCGACGGCAAAAATTTTGTCAGCCTTGGCTCTCTTGCCGGCGCAGAAGGAAAGTTGAAATATTCACTGACAGACAATTTACTTGCTGCCGGTAACACGTACTACAGGCTTAAAATGTATGATATAGACGGCGCCATCACATACAGTAATATCATCGTGGTGATGAATGGCTCGAAAGGAACTGTTATCAGCGCCATGATGCCGACCGTTGTCGCTGACAGATCAAGATTGAGCGTAAGCTCTTCGGTAAGAGGAAACCTGCTGCTGGTGGTTACCGATATCTCCGGAAGAGTGGTGAAAAATCAACTGGTATCGATAGATGCCGGAAGCCAGGACGTATGGCTGGAAGTTTCTTCTCTTTCAAAAGGTATGTTCCAGGTTACCGGTTATATTAATGGTGAAAAAACGGCTACTTACCGGTTTATAAAACAATAACAACCGGGTGTTTACACCTTGGTGTCCGAAAGGTGCGACTGTAACTTGCTTGCATGTCGCACCTTTCTTTTTATCTGCTGCTATTCTTATTTTTTTCTTTTTTGTCCGCCAATTCGCAAAAAAAATGGGATGATGGAGGAAAAGATGATGAATGGAATAATGCCCTCAACTGGTCGGACGATGCGCTGCCCGGTCCCGATGACGATATTATTCTGGATAACTCCCTCACTTTATCCGGTTATAAAGTAAATCTGCCGGCAGGCAATATCTCCGTCACGGTAAGAAGTATTCATATTATCCCTTCTTTCGGGAATCATATTGAGCTGGTATTGCCCGCAGTAAACACGGCGCTGCCCGCATTGATAGTAACCGGATCTGGCTATGGCCTGGATATTGGAAATGCAGGTATTTTCAGAAACTCCTCAGGCGCTTCTTCCGGCACGCCGGTGGTTATCACTGACTCAATCCGCATTCAAAACGGCGGGCGGTATATTCATAATACACAGCGCGCCCATGCTACAAATGTGCAGGTGCTTTCATTGGCGCCGGGAACGGAAAAAGGTATTATGGAATTTGATGTGCCTGATCTTTCAAGTACGATCTCATTGAGTGGCAGAAATTATGGAAAGTTATTACTGAGGGCAACATCTATTGCAGGAGGTAAATTAAAATATACCGCTGCAGGAGTAAACGGGATGCGGGTGAGAGATGATTTTGAGATAGGCGAGGGGGTAAGTCTGGGTTTGAATTTCGGCGACACGATTTGGGTGGAAGGAAACTGCATAGAAAATGGTGTACTGGACCTTGGAAACACCGCAAGAAATATGGTGCTCGCTGTGAAAGGAAATTTTAATCAGTCGGTATCCGGTCTTATTACTGAATCCGGCACGGGAAGCCAGGAAATTTTGTTAAATGGACAGCAGCCCCAGTTTCTGGACATGAGAGGTGTTATCAGCAATACTGTTGAACTAACTGTCAATTCCACAAATGAAATATCGCTATTGTCTCCGTTAACGCTTCCTCACCGGCTTTCATTAGTAAACGGGATTATCAATACCAGTAGTCATGCATTGCTTGTATTGGATACGAATTGCTCAGTATTGGCCGATACGCTGCTGGCAAAAAGTTTTGTCAGCGGGCCATTGAGAAAACTGGGAATGGATAACAGTCATTTTGTTTTCCCGGTAGGAAAGCAGTTGAAGATGCGATGGCTCGAGTTAAAAAATACCACCGGAAGCTTTACAGTTGAATATATACAGGATGATCCTTACCATGTTTCAGATGAGATGGGGCCGGGCCTTGATCATATTTCTCACCTGGAATACTGGAACGTAATCAGCGATGTAGCAGTTGCAAATGCTACAACGGTTCTCTCATTCGTTGATCCCGTGAGTGGTCAGGTGACCGATCTCACGAGTCTGCGTGTGGCCATGCTACATGACAACGTATGGAAAGATCAGGGAAACATTGCCGCAGGGGGTATTGCCGGCGCAGATGGTTGGGTTAGCAGCTCTGCTGCGGGCGGGTTTTCAGCAGGTATTAATTACTTTGCACTGGCCAGCGCATTTGGCCGGGAAAACCCGCTTCCTTTTTCAGAAATAGTAGTAAGGCTCGAAATCCTTGATGAGGCCTGTGTTTTTAAATGGCGGCTGATTTCAGAAGCCGATGTGGACCGGTTCGAATTACAGGGATCGTCCGAAGGCGATATTTTTACCACACTCGATTGGTTACCCGCTGATAAAAGGAATGCATTATTCAATTACAGCTATCATCGAACCGATCCGCAGATAAAATGTTTTCGCATTGTTGCCCGGGATAATGAAGGTAGAGCGATCTGTTTTAGTAATGTGGTATTGCTGAAGCCGCAGAAGGAAAATATTTATTCCGTTTCCGGACAAAATATCAGCAGTTCGGTACTGCTTCTCGCGCTTTCCGCACCGCGGGCGGCCGATATGAGATTTATTATATTTAATTCGATGGGGGCGAGGATGAAAGAATCCCGGCAATATATCTATCCCGGACATTCCGAGATCAGAATGGATATTACAAAATTAGGCGCCGGATTATATTTCCTCCTGGGGTATACAAACGAAAATGAAACGATCCGTTATAAATTCATTAAAAGATAAGAGTGGATTACAAAAACTGCATGATTTTCTCTACTGACGCGATAAATAGTTGCAATGTTTCTTTTTCCTGACGGATAAATTGATTGTCTTTCAGACTGCCAACTACTTTATCCATTTCTTCGGGACTATTGTAAGTCATCAGCCGGAACGGATTGGAATAGTCTTTTTCCCGGGATGCATAGATATTATTTACCATCCATTTTTTAACCTCCACGCTTTTTTGAAGTAGGGATTTGATGAACAATTTATCGGTAAGGATATTTTCGCTCCGCCCGCTGCTCTTTTTTATTTGCATCAAAGCGGCCATTGCGTGAGCCAGTTTATCGGATCTGTAATTTTTCTCCTGTTCAATATAAAAACTATGAATGTCTTCCCAGCTGCTGATTTTTCCAGCGGTAATATTCTTTTCCATTGTCTCCAATACTTCAATCCGAATCAACTGCCCGCCTATATTTTTCCATTCGCAAAATTCAGGGGCCGCAGGAAGCGCTCCGGCCAATTCTTCAAAAGACTGAATACCGTTTTCGTTGATAAAACCGACAAACAGTGAGCCTGCATAATAACTGACAAGATCTTTGAAGATCTTATAGCATTGCGGAACTTTTATCAGTTTCGTCCTGCGGTCGGTATTTTCAAAATCATCGGCGAATATCTCCAGTTCGTCAAGGCGCTCATCCCCGGCATCCAATAATTTTTCTCCTATCTCCGAAGCGATCCCTTCTTCGCCCGGATTAGTTGTCAGCCAGGCTTCACCGGTATATTTCCTGAACAGGTCCAGTGCCCGGATAATTTCAGTAACGGTATCCGGTGCAAGAAAATCCGCCTCTATTAATTGTTTTTTTTCTATACGTTTATCGCGATCAGCATATTTCCATGAATTGCGGGCCAGTGCGTACATATTATACATAAACCAATAGCCAGGCATCACGACGATCCTGTCATTTTTTACATCATTGCTTATCAGTGAGAACGGTAGGGGGATATTTAATTCTGCAGGAAAATCTCCTTTGGCAATAATGGTAAACGCAGCAAAGCGCGAATTATGCTTCAGGCTCACGCATAAGCCCGGCCAGAAGCCCCGGCCTGCAATTATTTCGCCATCAGGGCTGCGTGAATTATGGTTTGAGCCTATCGTGGCTCCGGCCGCGATATTAGTCTGGCCTTCTAAGAGGGCCGCACACAGGAAAGAGTTATTGTGATGCTGTTCGTGAAAAGGAAATATCAGGGAATTCAATACCTCGCAGCACGAGATGGTTGAATTGTCGCCAAGATAAGAATTGATCAGCCGTGCGCCATATTTAAGCTGTGAATGGGATGCCATGAAAAAACGTACCGCCTTTACCCCATAAAATATCCTGCAGCCGTAATCAATAATGCCGTTCACAATTTCGCAACCTTCTCCGATCTGGGTGTTAGCCTCTGCGGAAGAGTTGATTGTAAGGTTCTTTAATTTATTGGCACCCTTCAGGTACGCATCGCTGCCAATAAACACGTCTTTAATAATCTTGCAGTTTTTGATCACCGTTCGATCGCCAATGGTTCCATAATAGCCTCTGTGGGTATCGAATTGCCTTAGCGTAAACTCTCTGAATTTTTTCTGTATCTGCTCATTATCCCGGTATTGCGTCCACAGATATGCATCTCCCGGCAGCATACCATCGAAAGGAATAACTTTTCTCCCGCCGTTTTCGTTGCACAGTTCTAGCCATATCCTCAGTTTTTCTTCTTCACCTTCTTTCAATGAGCCGTTCCCGAATTTTGCAGCGTCGGTAGTAGCCAGTTCGTTCACGTTTACGACGATTACTTCATTTCCAATAATATAATGTGAAATGTAGTTGACGTTGTCGATCACCACATTATCTCCGAAATCACAACTGATGATAGTGCTGTTATATAATCCCACCGGACGGCGCAGGTTCTTAAATTCCAGGTAATACGGCTCCAGCTTACCGATCCTCACCAGGCCAAAGAACTTGCAGTTGTGCACGCGTTCGGGACTGAACGCATCGGAAACAAGGATGTTATTCCAGTCATCTGAAGTGTTCCGGTTACGCACCAACACCTCAATTTCAAAGGCAGTAAGACCACGATAACTGATACCGTTTTTGTTTTGCGCATTGCGCAGGTAGTATTCATTTTTACCTTCGGGAAGGTAGTCGGCAGGAATGAAATTATAGCCCAGCGTGGTGATGGGGCTTTTCTTGAGAAGGTTCATTTACAAAGATTGGCGGTTATCTGTGTATGATTTTCAATATTATTCCACCGTAACGCTTTTTGCGAGATTACGGGGCTTATCTACATCGTAATCCTTTGCGACACCCGTATGGTAGGCAAAAAGCTGCAATGGTATTGTGCTTAACATCGGTGCAACGATTTCATCGGCCTCCGGCACTTCGATTACATCATCAGCGAGGGTAGGAATAATTTCATCACCTGCGGTGATTACGGCAATCACTTTTCCTTTTCGTGCCTTGATCTCCTGGATATTACTTACAATTTTCTCATGATAAGAATCTTTTGTAGCAACGATGACCACCGGTAAAGCCATCAACAAGGGCTATGGGCCATACACATCTCTGCCGCAGGATAACCGGCATGGATATAAGATATCTCTTTTAATTTTAGCGCACCCTCAAGTGCCACCGGGAAATTATACCCGCGGCCCAGGAATAATGCGTTGTTTGAATCTTTATATTTTACAGCAAGTTTTTTTATCGCTTCGTTGGATTCCAGTAATATTTTTACTTTATCGGAAATTTCATGTAATTCATTGAGCAGGTACATGAATCGTTTCTGTTCCAGCGTGCCCTTTTCTTTCGCAATCTTTAATGCGATCATTGTTAATACCGCTAATTGTGCGGTAAATGCTTTTGTGCTGGCCACGCCTATTTCCGGGCCTGCATGTGTATAGGCTCCTGCGTGCGAAATGCGCGCTATCGAAGATCCGACAACGTTTACGACACCAAAAATGAATGCTCCGTTCTCTTTGGCCCTTTCAATGGCTACTAGCGTATCGGCTGTTTCACCGCTTTGCGATACTGCGAAAATCACATCGCCCTTTGCCACGATGGGATTGCGGTACCGGAATTCTGATGCGTATTCTACTTCAACGGGGATTCTGCAAAGCTCCTCGATGACATATTCGGCTATTAGTGCAGCGTGCCAGCTCGTACCGCATGCGATAATAATGAACCGGTTGGCGTTTTTTAACTGTTCGATATTTTTATCAACGCCCGCCATGCGGATAAACCCAGCTCTGGCATCCATTCTTCCGCGCAGACAGTCGAATATGGTATCCGGTTGTTCGAATATTTCTTTTAACATGAAATGATCATAGCCGCCTTTTTCAATAGCGGCCAGTTCCATGTCGAGTTTTTGTATGAAAGGCGTGACTTTATCGTTCCCGAGATTTTTTAGGATCAGTTCGTCTGGTTTCACGATCGCCATTTCGTAATCGTTTACATACACTACTTCCTTGGTGTATTCGATGATAGGCGAAGCGTCCGAGGCAAGAAAATGTTCTCCTTTGCCTATGCCGATTACGAGGGGGCTCCCTTTTCTGGCGGCAATTATCGTGTCGGGATTATCCTGGTCGATAAGCAGGATAACATACGCGCCGACCACTCTTCTCAATGCGATGCGCACCGCTTCTTCCAGTCCGACATGATTATTGAGTTGAATGTCTTCGATGAATTTCAGCAGCACCTCGGTATCGGTATCGCTGTCGAATGTGCATCCTTTTTTCAGGAGCTCATGTTTAAGCTGGCTGTAGTTTTCGATGATGCCGTTGTGGATCATGGCCAGCTTTCCATTTGCAGAAGTATGCGGATGGGCATTGCGGTCGCTGGGCTCTCCGTGCGTGGCCCACCGGGTGTGTCCGATCCCAGCATTTGCATGCATGTCTTTGCCGATCAGCGATTCCTCGAGATCGGCTACCTTACCTTTCTTTTTATATACTTTTAATTGCTTATTTAGTAAGGCTACGCCGGCGCTATCGTATCCGCGATATTCGAGACGTTTTAATCCTTTTAATATAATCGGGTAAGCTTCTTTCGGTCCTATATAGCCAACAATTCCACACATAAAATGATAAAATGGTTTATGATGAAAATTTCTGCTAAGAAACTCAAAATTAATGGTATGTACAAGCTAAAGTAATATGCCGCGCATTAGCATAAAGGCCAGCGAGAAATAAATCAACAGACCGGTTACATCCACCAGCGTCGCTACAAAGGGGGCGGAGGATGTGGCGGGGTCGGCGCCCAGCCTTTTTAATACAATGGGAAGCATTGAGCCGGAAAGCGTTCCCCATAACACCACTCCGACCAGTGAAAGCCCCACGGTAACGGCTATCAAAACTGTATGGTCGCCATAGGTATGAAATACGGAATCCCAGATGATTACGCGGAAAAAGCCTATCAGGCCCAGCACGGAGCCCAGCAGGAGGCCCGAAAGGATCTCCCGGCGGAGTACCTTCCACCAGTCGGCCAGCGTAATTTCTCCTACAGCCATCGCCTGTATAATAAGGGTGGATGCCTGGGAACCGCTGTTGCCGCCACTGGAAATGATCAGCGGCACAAACAGCGCGAGCACCACGGCTTTGGCAATTTCGTCTTCAAAATATCCCATGGCGGTGGCCGTAAGCATTTCGCCAAGAAAAAGGACAATCAGCCAGACGACCCGCTTTTTAAACAGTTTGAATAAAGGCATCTCGAGGTAAGGCTCATCCAGGGCCTCCGTACCGCCGATCTTCTGCATGTCTTCGCTGAATTCTTCGTTCGCCACCCAGAGCACGTCATCGATCGTAACGATTCCCAGCAGAATATTTTTGTCGTCTATAACGGGGAGGGCTACCCGGTTATTCATTTTGAATATCTGGTTGGCCTTTTCCTGGTCGTCGGTCACTTTCAGGGTTATGGAGCGATTGTCGATCACCTCACCAACTAATTTCCTGGGGTCGGCCAGCAATATTTCCCGGATACGTATGTCGTCGATAAATTCACCTTTATCGTTTACCACGTAAATAACATCGATCGTTTCGCTGTTGCGGCCCTCCTCACGGATATGGTCGAGCACTTCGTTCATGGTCCAGTCGTCCTGTACCGCGATATAATCCGGTGTCATCAGCCGGCCAACGCTATCTTCGGGATAGCCGAGCAGGGATAAGGTGATCTTTCTTTCTTCCGGATCGAGCAGGCGGATTAATTCCTTCACCACATTGCTGGGCAGTTCTTCGAGGAACGCAGTGCGGTCGTCGGCGGGAAGCTGGTTTAAAAGTTCAGCGGTTTTGTAAGGCTGTAATTCTTGTATAACATGGCGCTGGGTATAAAGATCCAGTATTTTAAATACGCTTGCGGCCCGGTGCATGCTCATATTGCTGATGATGCCCGCAGCATGTTCGGGAAACTCATCAATCAACCGAGCCACATCGCTGATGTTCTGATGGTTGAGGAATTCCCGGATGGCCAGCACCTCATCCGTGCTGATTACCTGGAGGAACTGGTCCTTAACCTCTTCCTGTTCTGTGTCCGTTGCCATCCGACAAATTTAGTATCTATATTGCAGCATGTTCATCATATTACCATGCATATATGTCGGAACGACAAAAAAAAGAGGCAGGGGAGTGTTTACCTCAGCAGCCATCGGGGCCGGGAAGATTGTCGAAGTGTCGCCGGTTATAGTGATGAGCGACAGCGACCGGAAGCTGCTCGACCAGACCTTACTGCATGATTATATTTTTGAATGGGGCGACCGGAAGAAACAGTGTTGTATGGCCCTGGGATACGTGCCCCTGTACAACCATTCGTTCCAATCGAATTGTGAATATGAAATGGAATTTGATAAGAAGCTGATAAAAGTGAAGACGATGAGGAAAATAGAAAAAGGAGAGGAGCTGTTTATTAATTATAACGGAACGTTTGATGATAAAACGCCCTTGTGGTTTGAAGTAAGTTAAAACTGAAAAGTGAAAACTTAAAACCGTAACTTCCTTCACTTTTAAGTTTTCACTTTTAGCTTTTCAGTTGTTTAATCATTCGCAAACTGCCTGCGGATCACATTTAATGCGCCGCCTGCTTTGAACCATTCGATCTGTTGCTTGTTGTAGGTATGATTTAATTTAATCTCCTCTGCCCACCCATCTTTATGGTTCAATATCATGGTCAGTTGTTTACCTGGTGCAAAAGAGCCAAGGCCTGTAATATCGATCACATCATCTTCCTGCACTTTATCATAGTCTTCTTTGTTGGCAAAAGTGAGCGCGAGCATGCCCTGTTTCTTAAGATTCGTTTCGTGGATACGGGCAAAGCTTCTTACCACGATTGCTCTTACACCCAGATGTCTTGGCTCCATAGCTGCGTGTTCTCTTGAAGAACCTTCGCCATAATTTTCGTCGCCGACAACCACTGTTCCGATACCTGCGGCTTTATAGGCGCGTTGTGTTGCAGGAACCGGTCCGTATTCACCTGTCAGCTCATTTTTTACGCTATCGGTTTTATCATTGAAATAATTGATGGCGCCGATGAGCATATTGTTGGAAATATTATCGAGATGCCCGCGGAATTTCAGCCATGGGCCCGCCATAGAGATATGATCCGTAGTGCATTTTCCTTTGGCCTTAATCAGCAGCCTCATTCCTTTGAGGTCAGTACCTTCCCAGGCCGCGAATGGATACAATAATTGCAGGCGGTTTGAATCAGGGGCCACATCAACGATTACGCTGCTGCCATCCGCCGCAGGCGCCTGGTAGCCCGCATCTTCTACCGCAAAACCCGTAGGCGGCAGCTCTACGCCTTTCGGTTCATCCAGCATTACTTCTTCACCTTTTTCATTTCTCAGTTTATCCTTCAATGGATTGAAAGTAAGGTTGCCGGCTATCGCGAATGCGGTAACTATTTCAGGAGAGGCAACGAAGGCGTGTGTAGCTGCGAGCCCGTCATTTCTCTTGGCAAAATTCCGGTTGAAAGACGTGATGATTGAATTTTTTCTGTTCGGATCATCGATATGCCGTGCCCATTGCCCGATGCAGGGACCGCAGGCATTGGCAAGTACAACCCCGCCGATATCATCAAATGTTCTCAGCAAACCGTCTTTTTCGATAGTATATCGCACGAGCTCACTACCGGGGGTAACCGTAAATTCGGAGCGGCTCTTTAAATGTTTTGTCTTCGCTTGCTTTGCCACGGAAGCGGAGCGGCTGATATCCTCATAAGAGGAGTTGGTGCATGAACCGATCAATGCTACTTCCAGTTTTTCGGGCCAGTTGTTTACACGCACGGCATCGGCAAATTTGCTGATGGGCCATGCGAGGTCCGGGGTGAAGGGGCCATTGACATGAGGCTCGAGTTCGCTCAGGTTGATCTCAATCAGCTGATCATAATAAACGCCCGGATTAGCATATACTTCATTGTCGGGCCTGAGGTGCTCTTTGATGCCATCGGCCAGCGCAGCCACTTCTTCACGGCCGGTGGCCTTGAGATAGGCGGCCATTTTATCGTCATAGGCAAACAGCGAACAGGTGGCGCCAATCTCTGCCCCCATGTTACAAATAGTTGCCTTACCGGTGGCGCTCAGGCTGTCGGCTCCCTCGCCGAAATATTCGACAATGGCGCCGGTTCCCCCTTTTACGGTAAGAATGCCGGCCACTTTCAGAATAATATCTTTTGCAGACGTCCAGCCATTCATCTTTCCGGTGAGCTTGATGCCGATCAGTTTGGGCATCTTAAGCTCCCAGGCCAATCCTGCCATCACGTCCACCGCATCTGCGCCACCCACACCGATAGCAACCATTCCGAGGCCGCCGGCGTTAGGGGTGTGGCTATCCGTTCCGATCATCATCCCACCCGGAAACGCGTAATTCTCCAGGACGACCTGATGAATAATTCCCGCACCGGGCTTCCAGAAGCCGATGCCATATTT
>JBGAJL010000011.1:0-30247 GCA_044224935.1 Flavitalea sp. | reverse complement strand
ACCTCTTTATTAACCTCGAGTGCGTTGGAAAGATCGGCGGCTGCGCCGGATTTGGCCTGGATCAGGTGGTCGCAGTGAACAGTGGAAGGAACTGCCACCTTAGAGCGGCCGCAGGTCATAAACTGCAGAAGGGCCATCTGGGCCGTGGCATCCTGCATAGCGACACGGTCGGGGGCAAAGTCAACATAATCTTTCCCTCTTTCATAAGCGGCGGTAGCCGGCTTGTAAAGGTGGGAGTATAAAATTTTTTCTGCCAGTGTGAGGGCCTTGCCGGTCAGCAGCCGGGCTTCTTCAACTTTGCGCGGGAGTCTTTCGTACACTTTCCTGATTAGATCCAGATCAAATATCATCTACTAGAAATTTTAATGAGGTGTCAAAATTTATGCGAATTTACCTAAAAATCAAGTTATACCCCTAATCAAATCTTGCACCGGCAGCGTTTAATGTATAAATTTGCATTATGAACCGCCTGAGATATTTTATCGAATGGAAGATGTTCGGCGTGTGTGCGGCTATAGGTGAACGAATGGGTCTTTCGCCCACGCGTATCAGAACATGGTTTGTTTATATTTCCTTTCTTACGATGGGATCCCCGCTCATTGTTTATTTTATTCTCGCCTTCTGGATGAATATGAAGAGATACATTTTATCGGTGAGAAGAAACCCTCTCCGGTACCAATGATTCTTGTTTCACGCAAAGGTTGCGCAAAGAAGAAATCATGTATCGGGCTTTTGTAAATCTTTGCGCCTTCGCATGAAATATCTTACAGTATAGTCTTTCGTATTTTTACAAGTTGTTGTAATAAATCTTCCAGCAGATCCAATTTCAGCATATTCGCTCCGTCGCTCAGCGCGCGGGAAGGATCGGGGTGCGTTTCGATAAATAACCCGTCTGCGCCCGTTGCTATCGCTGCTCTGGCAATAGTGGCGATCAGGGCAGGGTTTCCGCCGGTAACGCCGCTGCTCTGATTGGGCTGCTGCAGGCTGTGCGTGCAATCCATCACCACGGGTACATTGAATTTTTTCATGGCCACGATATTGCGATAATCGACCACCAGGTCCTGGTAGCCAAAAGTTGTTCCCCTTTCGGTCAGCATTATCTTTTCATTTCCGGCGTTCCTGATTTTTTCCACGGCAAATTTCATCGATTCGCCATTGAGAAACTGTCCCTTTTTTACATTCACGATTTTGCCAGTGGCCGCGGCAGCCTGGAGCAGGTCGGTTTGCCTGCAAAGAAAAGCCGGAATCTGCAACACATCCACGTATTTGGCAGCCGGGGCGGCTTCATCATGCGCATGGATATCGGAAGTGGTAGGAAGATGAAATGCTGAGCCGGCTTTCTGCACGAGCGCCAGGGCGGTTTCATCGCCGATGCCGGTAAAAGAAGAAGCGCTTGTGCGGTTGGCTTTACGGTAGGAGGCCTTGAAAATATAGGGAATGCCGAGATTTTTACAGATGGAAAAAACCTTTTCCGCCACTTCCATTACAAGCTGCTCAGATTCTACCACGCATGGGCCGGCAATTAAGAAGAAATTCTTTTCATCATAAGTTTGTCCTGCAAAAAGTTCTTTTAAAAATATTTCCATGCTGCAAAAGTAATTAATACGGGGAATCTTATTTTTGCGCGCCTGACCTCAAAAGACCGTTCAATGACAAGAGATAAAATATTAGTGATTGGTTCCTCCGGACAAATAGGGGTGGAGCTTACGCTCGCACTCAGGAGAATTTATGGCAATGCCAATGTAATCGCCTCTGATCTGCGTGAGGAAAATGAACTGCTGAAAGGCTCGGGCCCCTATGTTTCTCTCGATGTTATGAACAAGGAAATGCTGCATGTGCAGGTGATCCGGCAGAATGTGACGCAGATCTATCTGCTCGCTGCCATTCTTTCCGCTACAGGAGAAAAAAATCCCAATCTTGCCTGGAATTTAAATATGCAGGGATTGCTGAATGTGCTGGATATTGCCAAGGAAGAGCAGATAAAGAAAGTTTACTGGCCCAGCAGCATTGCAGTTTTCGGGCCTACTTCTCCCAAGAAAAATTGTCCGCAGCAAACGATTATCGAGCCTACAACGGTATACGGCATTAGTAAATATGCCGGGGAATTCTGGTGCAATTATTATTTTCAGCGATACGGTGTGGACGTACGCAGCCTGCGCTATCCCGGCCTGATCAGCTATAAATCAGCTCCGGGTGGTGGCACCACAGATTATGCCATAGAAATATTTCATGATGCACTCGAAGAGGCGCATTATGATTGCTTCCTGGAGAAGGATACCTATTTACCCATGATGTACATGCCTGATGCCATCAGGGCAACGATCGAATTAATGGAGGCTTCTGCTGAAAAAATATCGATAAGAACATCGTATAATATTTCTGCTATGAGCTTCTCTCCCGAAGAAATTGCGGCCGAAGTGAAAAGATATGTTCCGGGATTTACCGTTAATTACGAGCCCGACTACCGGCAGGCCATCGCCAACAGCTGGCCGCAAAGCATCGATGATTCAGTGGCAAGAAGAGACTGGGGATGGAGCCATGAATATGATATCAGGAAGATGTCGAAGGATATGATAGATAACTTAAAAGTTAAAAGTGAAAACTGAGAACCAGGTTGATCTTTATTTTTAAGTTTTGAGTTTTAACTTGATGTTACAAAGTAGCAATATCGGCAACCGTTTTTCTTTCCAGTAATTTCAGTGTAATGTCGCGCACCTGGGCCATCGTATCGTGAAGGCCACAGTTCTTTTCGTCACAGTTTTTACATCGTTCGTAAAAATACAGGCTCACGCAGGGCAGCATGGCAATCGGGCCGTCGATAATGCGGATAATCCTGGCCAGCGGCACATCTTTAGGCGGTATCCGAAAGAAATAGCCGCCGCCCTTTCCTTTTTTACTTTCAAGTATGCCTTCGTTCTTTAGTTGCAGCAGGATGTTTTCCAGAAACTTAAGCGGTATTTTTCTTTTCCTGGCTATTTCAGCGATAAGCGTGGGCTCATTAGCCGGCTTTTCAGCCATATACATGAGCGCCTGGAAAGCATATTGGGCTTTTTTGGAAAGCATTCAGCAGAAAATTTAAGCAATTTACTTAATTTATACCCAGCACATCTTTCATGCTGTAAATACCTTTTCCGTGTGTATGCAGAAATTCTGCTGCCAGCACGGCGCCTGTCGCAAATCCTTTCCTGTTGTGGGCTGTATGCGTGATGCAGATATCGTCGATATTCGAATGATAATTGATGATATGTGTGCCTGGCGCCGGATCGGTTCGTTCGCTGATGATCGCGAGCTCTGTCATGTCGGCAGCAGGATTATTTACCCATCTTTTTTTATGTTCGTTGTTTACTAATATTTCTTCCGCCAGCGTTATGGCTGTACCGCTGGGGGCATCTTTTTTCTGGGTGTGGTGTATCTCCCGGATCTCAACTTCATAATCGTGACCTTTCATCAGCTCGGCCAGTTTTTTGTTAAGAGCAAAAAATATATTCACGCCGACGCTGAAATTGCTCGCATATAACAAGCTGCCGCTTTTTTCAGTACAGTATTTTTTAATTTCTTCATATTTATCGAGCCAGCCTGTCGAGCCGCAAACAACGGGTACTCCCGCATCAAAACATAATTGCAGGTTATCGAAAGCGCTCTCAGGGCCCGTAAATTCAATTACCACATCCGCCTTCCTGATGTTTTCAATAGTCCGGTCTTCGAGATTTTCTATCGATACTTTGCAAACGATCTCATGGCCGCGCTGCAAAGCGATCTGCTCTATCGCCTGGCCCATTTTTCCGTAACCTAATAATGCTATTTTCATCTGTATATAGTTTGTTTTTTCAATGGTCAGCTGGAAACAGCCGTGTAAAAATTTCACTAAACATAGGGAAAGTAAAATTTTTACAGGGATGTTCCATTTATTTAAAATTAACTACGAATAAAACGCCGGGTACCATTGTGCCGGGTATAATGGCGGGCTGTATTTTCAGGGTCAGGTCATCGCTCACATCAAATCCTTTCAGATGGCCATCTACAGTAGCATCTACAATATTAAGGCCCCACATCAGCAGCGTTACCAATACCGAATAATCCATGTCGCGCCGGAACTGGTTGCGGTAATTAATAATAGAATTATCGAATCCGGGCTGCACCAGCGGTTTTAATTGCGGGTCCACTTTCGCCATACTGTCGGCATTGGCAAAGCGGTTGTTGGCAACGATCGATAAGGCATAGCGCGAAGCATTATAATATTTTTTATTATAGAAAAATAATCCGGTCGGAATACCGATAGCAGCGTAAACGATCGGCACCTTCCAGTATTTCTTATTATACACCTGGCCCAGACCGGGAAGCACAGCGGAATAAATAGTAGCTTTTTTGGGAGAATGTACTTTTTTTACGATGATCGTGTCCCTGCCTGCAGTTGTGTTTTTTATGATTGTGTCGTTATAATGGAGGGTATCGGCGAACACGGGAAGATTTTCGGTTTTAATACTGTTGATGTCTTCCGGGGGAAGCGTATCGGTGATCTGGGCGCATACATACTGACCGATACATAGCAATATTAAAATGTTTACTAAAATCTTCATCATGGGCTCTTAATTAGCGGTTATGCCCATCTGCTCAAGTATTTTATTCAGGTCATGGATAGAATAATATTCGATCAGGATACTGCCATTTCCTTTTTTACTGTGAGAAAGCTTAACCTTTGCGCTAAAATGAGACGCTAAGTTATCTTCTATTTTTTTGTAGGCCGGGGGCAGTCCCGTTTTTGCTGTTTCTTTAACAGCCCCGCCGCTTTTATATAATTTTCGAACGAGTTCTTCGGTCTGCCGCACCGACAAACCGCTTTTTACTATCTCGTGATAAATATATAATTGCTTATCCACGGTGTCCACATTGATCAGCGCGCGCGCATGGCCCATTGAAATTTCACCCTTTCTTACCGCCACCTGGATATCAGGGGGTAATTTCAGCAGGCGGATATAATTGGCAACGGTGCTTCTTTCTTTTCCCATGCGTTCGGCCACTTCTTCCTGGGTATGGCTAAGCTCTTCCATCATGCGTTTATAGCTGAGCGCAATTTCCATCGCATTCAGATCTTCCCGCTGCAGGTTTTCCAGCAGTGCGAGCTCCAGCAGTTGCTGGTCGTCGGCTTTGCGTACGTAAGCGGGGATGTCCTTTAATCCTGCCAGCTTCGACGCGCGCCATCTGCGTTCGCCCGAAATGAGCCGGAACTTGCCATTGGCAATTGCCGAAACAGTGATGGGCTGTACCAGGTCGTGCAGCCGGATGGAATGGGCAAGTTCCTGGAGCGCCTGCTCATCAAAATCGCGCCGGGGTTGCCTGGGATTGGGTTCGATATCGTTCACGGAAATCCGCTGCATAGAGGTGACCGATTCAACCACGGAACTTTTCAGTTCTCCCGACTTGGTTTTCATGTCGGTATCGATACTTTGTAAAAGTGAGCGGATGCCTTTTCCTAGCAGATCCTTATTTTGTTTGGGACTGGTCATGCGGGTTTGTTTGTGTTGAGCTTACTCCAGAATCCTTTCTTCCTGGCTGATTTTCGTCTTATTATTTTTCTGAAGCACTTCTTTGGCCAGGTTCAGGTAGTTTATCGAGCCCTTGCTCTGGGCATCGTAGAGAATCACGGGCTTTCCTACACTTGGGGCCTCGCTGATACGGGTATTGCGATGGATGATCGTATCGAAAACCATTTCGTCAAAATGTTTGCGCACCTCACTCACCACCTGGTTACAAAGCCGTAGACGGCCATCGTACATGGTCATCAGGATGCCTTCTATGGCCAGGTCGGGATTCAGGCGGCTCTGCACGATCTTGATCGTATTGAGCAGTTTTCCCAACCCCTCGAGGGCGAAAAATTCGGTCTGAACCGGTACAATCACCGAATCTGCGGCCGTGAGCGCATTGACGGTAATCAATCCCAATGAGGGGGAGCAATCAATGATAATGAACTCATAATCCTTACGGATGGGCTCGAGGATATTTTTAAGGACACTTTCGCGGCTGGGATAATTGATCATCTCGATCTCTGCGCCTACCAGGTCGATGTGGGAGGGGATGACGTCGAGATAGGGGATCTCCGATTTCAGGATCACATCTTTTGCCGGGGTGCCGTTGACCATGCAGTCGTACAGGCTTTTCTGTATATTCTGCAGGTCGAAGCCCACCCCGGTGGTGCTATTGGCCTGCGGGTCCGCATCCAGCAATAAGGTTCTAAATTCCAGCACAGCAAGACTTGCTGCCAGATTGATGGCTGAAGTGGTTTTGCCCACGCCACCCTTTTGATTCGCCACTCCGATAACTCTAGCCATAATATTCAGACCTTTGCAAGATAAGTTGATAAGTTCTAACTTGCTGACAGGTTGGCAAAATTAGAATAAATTTTTTCGTGGGCAATGATAGATGAGCAGTACATTATTATATCCGGAACCAACAGAAAGGATAGTAATACTTACAAAATAGCCTCTTATTACCAGCAGGCGCTGAAAGAAAAAAATATTTCTTCCGTCGTTTTGTCTCTGGAAGACATTGATCTGTCGGGGCGAAGTGAGCAATATAAGCAGGTGGAGCAGGAATTTCTGCTCCCATCGCATAAATTCATTTTTATCGCGCCGGAGTATAATGGAAGCATTCCCGGCGTGTTGAAGACCCTGCTCGACCTTTCCGACTATAAAAAAGTATGGTGGCACAAGAAAGCGTTGCTCACCGGCGTCTCAACAGGTCGTTCGGGAAATGTGCGGGGCATGGAGCACCTTACCAGTATATTGAATTATCTGAAAGTGATCGTGCATCCCAATAAGCTGCCGATTTCGACGGTGGATAAATTGCTGGATCACTCCAGGATGCTCGACGATCCCGAAACGAAGGCGTCTGTCAATACCCAGTTAGATGAATTTATTAAATTTTAGTCATGCGTAGTCCTGCTTTTCTTTGGATAGTTGTCGGTATCATGGTGCTGCTCGATGTGTACGTTTTCCAGGTGATAAAAACCGCTATGCTCCACAGCTCGCCTAAATTGCGATTATCTGTTACCGTTATATACTGGGCGATCGCTGTCATCGTTATCGGGATGCTCATCGCATTTCCCTATATTAATTTTGAGAATTGGCCGAAGCAGATGCGTACCTATATTTTTGCGCTGCTGGTGGCAATATTCTTTTCGAAACTGATTGCATCATTGTTTTTTATCGTGGATGATATCCGGCGTGGTGCTACCTGGATCATTTTAAAGCTCTTCCGCGATGGCGCACATTCATCAGAAGAGTCTGACGGTATTTCGAGATCCGCATTTCTGAACTGGCTCGGACTGCTTGCCGGGGGAGGCTTATTTAGCTCGCTGATCTATGGATTCAGTAATAAGTATAATTACCATCTCCGGTATGTGAATTTATCATTCGATAACCTGCCCCAGTCGTTCAGGGGATTAAAAATTATCCAGCTATCTGATATTCATTCCGGCAGTTTTGCCAATAAAAAGATGGTGAATAAAGGCGTGGATATGGTGCTGAAAGAAAAGGCCGATCTCATTTTATTTACCGGTGATCTGGTAAATGACCGCGCTACGGAAATGGCCGATTATATGGATGTTTTCAGCCGGCTGAAAGCCCCTATGGGCGTGTATTCTACACTGGGCAACCACGACTACGGCGACTATGTGCACTGGAACAGCCCTGAGGAAAAACAGGCTAACCTGGAGCATCTCAAACAGGTGCACGCGCAACTGGGATGGAAATTAATGATGAACGAACATGTTGTTTTTGAAAGGAACGATGAAAAAATTGCGTTGCTCGGCGTGGAAAACTGGAGCGCTAAAAGAAGTTTTGTAAAACATGGAAAATTAAAGGATGCTTATGCCGGCACCAGCGATATTCCGTTTAAATTATTAATGAGCCATGATCCCAGCCATTGGGATGCAGAAATAAGGCCGAAGTATCCCGACATCGATCTCACCCTGTCGGGGCATACGCATGGAATGCAGTTTGGTATCGAAATCCCGGGCTTCCGGTGGAGCCCGATACAATATGTGTATAAACAATGGGCAGGACTGTATACCGAAGAAAAGCAAAAGCTGTACGTAAATCGCGGTTTCGGGTTTATCGGCTATCCGGGACGGGTAGGAATACTGCCGGAAATAACCGTTATCACTTTAACATAACCGATTTTTAACTCCGATGTATTTTCATAGTCTCTGGCGCGCAATTAACAACGCCTTGAGAATCGCTGGCACAGGTATTGAAAATATTTATTCATAAAAATCATCGTATGCAGCTCAGAACCTTCACCATGCTCGTTCTTGCCCTGGCCATCTCTTCGGCGGCTTTTGCCCAGGGATTTCATTTTGGCGTCAAAGGGGGCGTCAACCTGTATAAAATCGAGGGAAAATCTTTTGAGGAATCATTTAATTATGGTTACAATGCCGGGTTGTTTGCTGAAATCAATTTTGATAAGCATTGGGGTATCCAGCCTGAAGTAATGTGGAATCAGTCGCAGACAAAAACAACGTCCGATTTCAACACCATCTATCATACTTCCGCAAATGAGCTGACGGATGTAAAATTAAATTACCTCAGTATTCCGGTGCTCGCTGCCTATCGGCCGGTAAAATTTCTGGCCATCCAGGCGGGCCCCCAGTTCGGGATACTGATCAACAAGGACCAGGATTTACTGCATAATGGCAAGAATGCATTCAAGCAGGGCGATATTTCGCTGCTGGGCGGCCTGCAACTCAACCTGGCCGGCTTAAAGCTCGGTGCGCGCTATGCCATCGGTGTTACGAATATCAATAATCTTGGCGGACAGGAGGCCTGGCGAAATCATGGATTCCAACTCTACGCCGGTTTCAGGATCATCTGACGCAGGCAAATCGGGCAAACCGTGGCACTAAACTTGACCTATATAGCATCGCCCTTTAAAATCGGAAAAAATCGATGGGGAAATGTTATTTTGTCATAGCTAAAAAGTGTTAATGAAAGATATATTTAGTTTCAGGCCGGAAGAAGAAATGGACTTTATCCCGATTATTCCTTTAAACGATAATGAGAGTGAAAATGGCCAGGAGCTTATGGTTCCGGAAGAATTACCCCTGCTCCCCTTGAGAAATACCGTGTTGTTTCCGGGCGTGGTGCTGCCGATAACGGTGGGCAGGGATAAAAGCATCAGGGCCGTCAACGATGCCTACAAATCTGACAAACTTGTCGGGGTGGTGGCACAAAAAGATACTAATGTCGAAGACCCGACCGTAAGTGACCTGGAAGACGTGGGCACGATCGCACGGATCGTGAAATTGATCAAAATGCCCGATGGGGGCACTACCGTCATTATCCAGGGAAGGGTGCGATTTAAGGTAACATCCATTACAGCGGAAGATCCGTATTTCAAAGCCAGGGTGGAAACCCAGGTTGAGGAGCCCGCGCCCCCCGGCCAGGATTTCGAAGCCTATGTATCCAATATCAAGGACCTCGCTACGCAGATCATCCAGCTCTCACCCAATATTCCATCCGAAGCGGGAATCATTTTAAAAAATATTGAAAATCCTTCGTTCCTGATCCATTTTATTTCAGGAAACCTCAATACCGACCTGGTAGAAAAACAGAAATTATTACAGCTTAATAATCTCCAGGCCCGCGCCGATCTCCTGATGCAACTGCTGCAACGTGAACTGCAGTTTGCTGAATTAAAAAATAAAGTGACCGTAAAAACAAAAACAGAGCTCGACAAACAACAACGGGAATATTTTTTACAGCAGCAGTTAAAAAGCATCAAAGATGAATTGGGTGGCGATACTAACGACCGCGAGATTAAAGATATGCTGAAGAAAGGCGAAGCAAAGAAATGGCCGCAGGCAACAAAAGATATGTTTCGCAAGGGCATTGAGAAGCTCGAACGCATGCATCCCACCACACCCGATTATTCGGTTGTATATAATCATCTTGACCTTATGCTCGACCTTCCCTGGGAAGAATATACCGAGGATTCATATGATCTCGGCAAAGCAAAAAAGATTCTCGATCAGGATCATTATGGTATGGGCAAAGTGAAGGAACGCATACTCGAATATCTTGCGGTATTGAAATTAAAGGGCGACATGAAAAGCCCGATACTTTGTTTTGTCGGTCCTCCCGGAATCGGAAAAACCTCGCTGGGGAAAAGCATTGCGGCAGCTGTGTCGAGAAAATATGTACGGCTGAGCCTGGGTGGCTTACACGATGAAAGTGAAATACGCGGCCATCGTAAAACATATATCGGTGCAATGCCGGGAAGAATTATTCAGTCGATACGAAAAATAAAATCATCTAATCCGGTTATGATCCTGGATGAGATTGATAAAGTAGGCCACGATATGCGCGGCGATCCTTCATCTGCCCTGCTGGAAGTGCTCGACCCGGAGCAGAATAATTCTTTTTATGATAATTATCTCGAACTCGAGTATGACCTTAGCAAAGTATTATTTATTGCGACAGCCAATGATATAAATAATATCCAGCCGGCTTTACGCGACAGGCTCGAGATCATTTACCTGAATGGGTATGCTGTAGAGGAAAAAATTGAAATAGCGAAAAGACATCTTCTTCCCAAACAAAAAGAAGCCCATGGATTAAAGGATGTCGATTTTAAAATAGGTGATAAGGTATTGGAAAAACTGATCCAGGATTATACCCGTGAAAGCGGCGTGCGTGAATTGGACCGGTATCTTGCTTCGATAATGCGGTACGAAGCGAAGGAGTTTGCAACAAAGAATAAAGTGAAGAACCCGATCGGTGTTGCAGATATTGAAAAAATACTGGGAAGGGCAAAATACAGTAATGAAATGTATAAGGTCGCCAATATGCCCGGTGTGGCGGTAGGGCTGGCCTGGACGTCGGTGGGTGGAGATATCTTATTTGTCGAAACTTCTCTTTCCGATGGGAAAGGCGATTTGAAATTAACCGGTAACCTGGGTAATGTGATGAAGGAAAGCGCCAGCACTGCGCTGACTTATCTTCAGTCCAATGCGAAAAAGACAGGCATCGACCCGGAATTATTCAGTAAAAAGATAATTCATGTGCATGTGCCCGAAGGCGCCGTTCCCAAGGATGGCCCCAGCGCAGGTATTACGATGATCAGTTCGATAGCTTCGGCGCTGACCGGCAGAAAAGTGAAACCCTACCTGGGTATGACGGGAGAAATTACGCTTAGGGGACAGGTATTGCCTGTGGGCGGCGTTAAAGAAAAAATCCTGGCAGCAAAGCGGGCGGGCCTGAAAGAAATTATTCTTTGCTGGCAGAACGAAAAAGATATAGAAGAAATCGATCAGGAATTTATAAAGGGAATAAAATTCCATTATATAAAAACAATGAAGGAAGTGCTGGATATCGCCCTGAACTGATACCTGCGACCTGTTCGCGGCGTCTGCATGAACGCCGCGGCAAGAGAAAGAAATTTATTGCTCTACAAATACCTGCTTTCTTCCATACCATACTTTCAACGAATCCCGGATCCGGGAAGTATCGGCGGGAATTGCGGGAATTACGAAATATAAGGTGAACATGACGGAGTCGTTCGTCTGCATTTTGATACCGGTACGCGCATCTACGAGCTGCTGGTAGCGTTTTAACGCTCTTTCCTTACTTGCTGTTCTTTCGATAATGAATTTATAGGTACCGGGCGCCTGCTGCTGCAGGGCCTTTCTGGAAGAATCAATAATATTCTTCACTGAATCGAGCAGAATATTTGCTTTTGCGGTGTCATGGAATGCAGGGGTAGCATCGCTCTGCGTACCGGCAGCCGTATCCGGAGCATTGCGATTATACAATAAATATCCACCCCAGACGATTAAGACAACGCCCACGATCGCGGCAACGGCAATCAGCCATTTTCTGTTACCGGAATGTTGCGTCCTGTCGTCGGCAAATACGGTTTTCCTTTTTAAGCCGTCGTCTGCTATCGCTTCGTTGTAAAATCCTTCCAGCCTGGCTGGGGGATGATCTCCCGGAGTAAATTCGAATATCCCTGATTTTGTTTTTATCAGCGAACCAATGCCTTCCAGGTGAAATGGCTTGCCAATATTGAGCAATATTTTTCCATCCGATAAAAATGAATCGAGGTCGGACTCTGCAAGGGGTTTTATCTTTCCTGTTTCTGTTCGTATGAAATTGATCAGCTCATCATCTGCAAGCACCACATTTTTCTGTTCGTATTTGATTTGCTGGAAAAAATCGGCGGTGTTTTTATCCGAAGGGTCGGGCACAGGCACGGAAGGATCGATTGAAAATACCCCGATGCCGGGAAGGTTCAGCCGCTTGTGCTGGTAAAGGTACCTTGCGAATAAGCTGGAAAGTTTCAAAATAATATGGATTTGTGGCGCACAAGTTAAAGATTAATTTTGCTTTATAAACATGCTTGACGAAAGAGAACAGTTGTTTGTAGATTACTGGGCGACGCACCGCGAAAGGGAGGGCAAATGGCACTACCAATTGCTTACCGGTTTGCCGGTAGGATTGCTTTTTGCCGTTCCGGTCATTATTATTTTGCTTACCGGCAGGTTCTGGTACAAACGCGCAGATATGGTTGCCCATAGTGAGCTTAGTTTTGGCCTGCTGATCGTGGCGGTGCTGGCCATAGCCGTGTTTGTGGCGTTGATTTACAGGCGCCACCAGTGGGAGATGAAAGAACAACAATACCTCGAGCTTCGGGCCAAAGAGAAAAAAAATTCCTGACTATCCTGTTAAATGCAACGGTGAGAGATAGAAACTTGTCATCCCTTTTCAATTATATATTTTTGTAAAAATGCAGATGATGTTAAAAAAGCTCGTTTTTCTTCTTTGTGTAAGCCTGGCCGGTGTTTCCTGCCTGAAGTCGGATAGTAATAATGCCTGTCCTTACCGGCCGGGGACGGTCAATATTCCCCAGGCTGAAAAAGATGCACTCAACACGTATATCGATACCAACCATATTGATGCTACACTGGATGCTGGCGGATTTTATTATAAGATCATCAGCCCCGGCACCGGAAGTGACTCCATGACGCTGTGCTCGCAGATCCAGATCAGTTATAAAGCTGCGCTGGCGAATGATTCGGTTTTTGAACAGCAGACCAATGTGGTGTTTGTACTTGGCGCTTTGATCGAAGGGTGGAGAAGGGGTATTCCGAAAATTAAAAGAGGGGGCCGGATTACCTTATACGTTCCACCTACATTAGGTTATGGAGGCAATGATATCAGGAACTCCGCAGGTGAGATTGTCATTCCAAAAAACTCCATCACCAAGTTTGATATTTCGCTGGCCGACTATACGACAGGGAATTAATCTCTATTTTTGCTGAAAACACCTCTTGCCACACGAAGCAATTTCAGTATTTGATATTTTTAAGATAGGCGTCGGACCGTCAAGCTCGCATACGCTCGGTCCCTGGCGCGCAGCCCAACAATTTATTAAAGCGATCGAATCCCGCAGGTCATTACAGGATGTAGTGTCACTGCGGGTTTTGCTTTACGGGTCGCTGGCAAAAACAGGAGTGGGCCATGGCACCGACATCGCCGTACAGCTGGGCCTCAGCGGTGAAGACCCCGTGCTCTGCGACGTGAACCAGATCCAGTCGAAGATCAGCGATATCAGGAATATGAAATTGCTGTTGCTGAACGGCCGTCATGAAATCGATTTTGATCCCGCCGAGGATATTGAGTTTTTTATCAGCGAGTCATTGCCTTTTCATCCCAACGCCCTGACATTTCTTGTCTCATTTAATGATGGAGAAAAAATTGCGGAAACCTATTATTCCGTAGGCGGTGGATTTGTGGTACAGGAAAATGAAAAGGCCACCGGTGCAAAGCTGGTGCAATTACCTTTTCCGATTAATACCGCACAGGATATTCTGCACTGGTGCCGGAAGACAGGGCTGGGCATTCATGAAGTTGTGCTTGAAAATGAATCCGCATGGAGAAATGAAGCTGAAACAAAAAAGGGGCTGCTGGATATTTGGGCGGTAATGAAAAGCTGCATGTACAGGGGATGTCACACTGAAGGTGAATTGCCCGGTGGCTTAAACGTAACGCGCCGTGCCGCTGCTCTGAATAAGAAATTATTGAGCCGGCAACTTACAAAAGGTGCTTCGCAAAACCAGGATGGTTCGCATGCGCCGCAATACCATGATTATGATACCTGGGCGGAAGCGATCCGGAAAGGTGGGCATGATTTCCGGTATATCCTCGACTGGGTGAGTTGTTTTGCCCTGGCCGTCAACGAAGAAAATGCATCTTTTGGCCGGGTGGTCACTGCACCAACTAACGGCGCCGCAGGAGTAATACCGGCGGTGCTGCAATATTTTGTACTGTTCAATGGCGGAGGCTCGCCAGAGAAAATAATCCAGTTTATGCTCACGGCCGCCGAGATTGGCAGCATATTCAAAAAGGGCGCTACGATCTCCGCTGCAATGGGAGGATGCCAGGCCGAAATAGGTGTTTCATCTGCCATGGCAGCAGCGGGATTAACAGAAGCTTCAGGAGGCTCCCAGCGGCAGGCAATGATGGCGGCAGAGATAGCCATGGAACATCATTTGGGGATGACCTGCGACCCGATAGGCGGCCTTGTGCAGATACCTTGTATTGAAAGAAATACCATGGGCGCCATAAAAGCGATCACGGCTTCGCAGCTTGCCTTGCAAAGCACGCCGGATTTTGCAAAGGTCTCCCTGGACGGGGTAATCAATACCATGTGGGACACCGCAAAGGATATGAATTTCAAATATAAAGAAACCGCTGAAGGCGGGCTGGCCGTTAACGTGCCGCTTGGACTCAAGGAATGCTAGTGAAACCCTATTAATACGGCGTTTATCAGAACTCGGTTATATGGTTATACAGCGTATCTCTTTCAACCGGTTTTCTTTTTGCCTGCCTGATTAGGGTAACCAGTTGTTCAGTGGACATGGAAGGGGTCTGTTCTTCCGAGCCGGCCATCGAATAAATTTTGGTTGAATCATCAATTGTGCCGTCCATATCGTTTACACCGAATCCAAGTGTCAACTGGGCATTCTGCCTGCCCAGCATGGGCCAGTAGGCTTTTAAATGGGGAAAATTATCAAGATATACTCTTGCCACTGCATACATTTTCATATCCTCTGCAACAGACGACTCGGGCACATGGCTCATCTCATTATCCTTGTTCCTGAATTTAAGTGGGATGAATGTATTGAATCCATGCGTTTTGTCCTGCAGGCTTCTCAATCTCTCCATGTGGTCGATGCGGTGCCAGTATTTTTCAATATGGCCATATAGCACCGTGGCATTGGTGTGCATACCCAGGTTATGTGCGGCTTCATGAATTTGCAGCCATCCGGTGCCATCCACTTTATCGTCGGCGATCTGTTCTCGTATTTCCGGGTGAAATATTTCTGCGCCTCCACCGGGTAATGAATCGAGACCCGCTTCATGCAGGTATTTCATTCCCTCTTCAATCGACATTTTCGCTTTACGGAACATATAGTCGAGCTCCACTGCCGTAAATCCTTTGATGTGCAGGTCTGGCCGGTGGCTTTTTATTTTCCTAAGCAGTTCTGCGAAAAATTCAAGATTCATTTTAGGATGAACGCCTCCCACAATATGCACCTCGGTTACAGGCTTTCCATCATATTGCTTTACGATTTCCAGCATGTTTTCCATTGTCAGTTCCCAGCCTTCATCACGATGCGCATATAGTCTCGAATAAGAGCAAAATTTGCATGCATACACGCATACATTGGTGGGTTCGATATGAAAATTTCTGTTGAAATAAGTGGTATCGCCATGTAAATATTCGCGGGTGTTATTCGCGAGCATACCCAAAAAAGGCAGGCTGCCTTTTTCGAAAAGCAATATGCCTTCCTCTTCATTAATCCTTTCGCGGCTGATTATTTTGTCGGCGATTTTTCGCAACGCGGTTTCTTTCTCACTTCTGATTAGTTCCTGAATGGGTAACATGGCGGCAAAGTTAGGTGATTGTTTTAACTCAATGCACCGGCTATGCATCCGCACATAAGACAAGCGATGGTTCCGCCCAGCAGCGCCTTTAACCCCAGTTCAGTCAGATTCTTGCGCTGGTTGGGGGCAAGCTGGCTGATACCGCCAACCTGTATGCCGATCGAAGCGAAATTGGCAAAACCACAAAGAGCGTAAGTGGTAATTAAAATAGATTTCGGATCGGAGATAACACCTGACCGTTTCATTTCGCCAAACGAAAAATAAGCAACGAATTCATTCAGGATCGTTTTTTCTCCCAACAGTTGTCCCACCTGTATTATTTCAGATGAATTCACGCCGATCAGCCATGCTACCGGTGAGAAAATATATCCAAGAATCATCTGCAGCGACAGGGATGTATAACGGCCATGGGTGATCGAAGCGATCCCGTCATTGAAATGAAACCAGGCGCCTACAGATCCGATAATATAATTGCACAGGTACATCAGGGCTGTAAAAACAATCAGCATTGCGCCTACGTTTACAGCCAGTTTTAACCCATCGACCGTTCCCAGGGAAATTGCGTCAAGAAAATTATCGCCGATCTTTTCTCTGGGCACTTTTAATTCGCGCATCACCGGTTCTGTTTGGGGAAACAGCATTTTCGAAACAACGATTGCCGCCGGCGCGCTCATAATAGACTGGCTAAGCATGTGCAATGCAAAATATTTTTGCTGAACAGGATCATCGCCGCCTAAAAAACCGATATAAGCGCTTAACACACTGCCCGCGGTGTTGGCCATGCCCCCGATCATGATACACAACATTTCTGAGCGCGTCATCTTATCCAGGAACGGGCGGATCATAAGCGGAGCCTCGGTTTGGCCAAGAAAAATATTTGCCGCGGTGGAAACGCTTTCGGGCCCTGAGACGCCTAATTTTCTCAGCATCCAGGCAAATACATATACGATCCTCTGCAAAACACCCAGGTAATAAAGAATAGAAGCCAGCGCTGCAAAGAAAATAATATTGGGCAGCGCCTGCACGGCAAAAATATATCCCCAGCTGCCGCCCTGGTTGGCGAGCCCTCCGAACATAAAATCGATCCCCTTATGCCCGATAGCGATCAGTTCTACAAACTTTTCTGAAAACCATGAAAATATTGCGGTAATAATATTCACTTTCAGCACACCAAGAGCAAAACAAACCTGGGCCAGAATTCCAATTAAGACGAGCTTCCAGTTGATCGCGCGCCGGTTGTTGCTGAATAACCAGCAGATGAAGACAAGGAACAGCATTCCCAGTAACCCGCGGCCTAAATTTTCCAACTGGATCGGCATCACACTCAAGATAAATAAAAAAAAGCAGGCAAAAGCCTGCTTCGGGATATATTCAATTTATCTTAGTTAAACTGCTGTCGCATTCAGGTGCGCTTCGATCTTCTTCACGAAGTTCGACTTTGGCTGCGCGCCTACGAGCTTATCTACTACCTTCCCATTTTTTACAAAAAGAATGGCCGGGATCGAAGTGATGCCGTAGTTAACAGAAAGCTGGGGATTATGATCCACGTTCACTTTTCCGATATTCACTTTGCCGTCGTACTCTTTTGACAATTCTTCAATTACGGGTCCGATTGCGCGGCAGGGTCCGCACCATTCGGCCCAGAAATCAATCACCGTTAATTTATCTGATGACAGTACTTTCTCCTGAAAGTTTGCATCTGTAAATTCTGAAGCCATACAATTTTTATTTTAAGTTTATGATTAGACAGAAGTACAAATTTACAACCAAAATGGTTTGATACACAATTGGCATTTATGTTGTCAATACCTGCACGCCAATATCTGCATTTTCTCTCAGCCATGCAGCCATTTCGTCATTCATCTCGAATCCCGATTCCCGGCTGAAAAGGCACACCTTCGAGTTCATCCGGCGTTCGGTAATATTGAATTTGAGCCCACTCCTTCCCGGGTGCTTTTTTACATTTTCCTGTAAAAAGCCAAGTAACTGTTCGTTTAACTGCCTGGCTTCCAGGTCGATAACAAGCTGTTTGGTCATCGTTTGCTTAATGTTTTCAAGCAGGGTGATCCGTTCTACTTTAAATTCAAATTCAAGTTTATTGAAGCGCTGCCTGAAGCTGCCGGTAAGGTACAGGTTCTTGCCCTTTTCCAGGAAGGATGAATATTTTACATAGTCGTCGCTCCAAAGCATGAACTCGGATTTTCCGCTGTAGTCCTCAATAAAAAAGGACCCGAACTGGCGACCCGTTTTGGTGGTACGGTGCTGGGCATCTACCACCAGCCCTGCCAGCCGGAAGGTCTTTCCGGGGTTACCGGCAACGGTCAGCGCATCTTTCAGGTCGTTAAAATCTTTCAACGTGGTAATGCCGTAGTGTTCGATTTCAAACCGGAAATGGTCGAGGGGATGACCGCTCATAAACATGCCAGTCACTTCTTTTTCATGATCCAGCAGCTCGGTGAGGGTCCAGCGCTCGCAGTTGGCAATCCGGGGAGGCGTAACGTCCGGCATCGCAAAATTGCCGAACAGCGTATTCAGCGACCCTGCTGCATTGGTTTGAAATACATTTCCAAAGCGAATAATCTTTTCCAGGCCGGTTACCGTTTCACCAGAGGCTATAGTAAAATATTGTGCGCGGTGCAGTTCTTTGAAGCCGTCGAAAGCACCGGCATACACCAGGTTTTCCAGTGTTTTTTTGTTGACCGTTCGCTGGTTTATCCGCTTGATCAGGTCGAAAACAGACACGAAAGGACCATTTTTCTCCCTTTCTTCGATGATGCTTTCTACTGCCGCTTCACCGACTCCTTTCAGGCCGCCCAGCCCAAAGCGGATCTCGCCCCTGGCATTAACGGCAAAACCTTTCCGCGATTCGTTGATATCCGGCCCGAGTACCAGCCTCCCCATGCGCTTGCATTCTTCCATGAAGAAGGTGATCTTTTCGATGCTTCCCGCGTTGTTGAGCACCGCCGACATGTATTCGGCCGGATAGTGCGCCTTCAGCCATGCTGTCTGGTAGGCAACAAAGGCATAGCAGGTGGAATGCGATTTATTAAACGCGTATTGGGCGAATGCTTCCCAGTCGGTCCATATTTTTTCCAGCACCTTCTCGGGGTGTCCGTTCTTCACGGCGCCTGAAATAAACTGCGCCTTCATCTTATCCAGCACGGCCTTCTGTTTTTTGCCCATCGCTTTGCGCAGCACGTCGGCATCGCCCTTGCTGAAGTCGGCCAGCTTTTGTGCCAGCAGCATCACCTGTTCCTGGTACACGGTGATACCGTATGTTTCTTTCAGGTATATCTCCATTTCGGGGAGATCGTAGCTGATCTCCTGTCTTCCGTGTTTCCGGTCCACATAATCAGGAATATAACTCATGGGGCCGGGGCGGTACAGCGCGTTCATCGCGATGAGGTCGTCGAACTTATCCGGCTTTAGCTCGCGCAGGTATTTTTGCATACCGGGACTTTCAAACTGGAATGTGCCTATCGTATCGCCGCGTTGATAGAGCTCGAATGTTTTCGGATCATCGAGGGGAACCGCTTCTATGTCGATTTCTTCATTGTAGTTGGTCCTGATCATCTCGAGCGCGTTCTTGATGATCGTTAGCGTTTTCAGGCCGAGAAAGTCCATCTTGATTACGCCCGCGTCTTCGATAATGCTCCCTTCGATCTGGGTTACCCAGAGACTGGAATCCTTTGCCGTGCAAACAGGAATCAATGTGGTCAGGTCGGTGGGGGCTATGATAATTCCTGCGGCGTGGATGCCGGTGTTGCGCACGGACCCTTCAAGCCTCTCCGCTGCCCTGAGCACATCGCCTTCGAGGGTGTTTCCCTTATGAAGCTCGCGCATACGCTTGACCGTTTCCATCTCATCGGGGCCGAGTCCCTCTTTTTCTTCAAGTGATTTTTCGCCCTCTTTTGCTGTCAGGGGTGCATTGAGCACGCGCTTTAAAGTAATGCCAAGGCGATCGGGAATCAGCTTCGCGAGCGCATTCGATTCGGGCAGCGATAGCTCCAGCGTGCGTGCCACATCCTTGATGCTCATTTTGGCAGCCATAGTGCCGTAGGTAATGATCTGCGCTACCTGGTTCTTGCCGTATTTATCAACAACATATTCAATTACTTTTTGTCTTCCCTCATCATCAAAATCGGTATCAATATCCGGCATTGACTTACGGTCGGGGTTTAAAAACCGTTCGAACAGCAGGTTGTATTTTATCGGATCGATATTAGTGATACCGATACAATAAGCCACCACGCTGCCTGCGGCGGAACCGCGACCCGGGCCAATATATACGCCGCGTTCGCGGCCTGCCTTGATAAAATCACTTACAATGAGAAAATATCCGGCAAATCCCATTGTTTTAATCGTAAACAATTCAAAGTCGATGCGTTCCTGTATTTCGGCAGTGAGATCGTTGTAACGAATGCGCGCCCCCTCGAAGGTGATATGCTTTAAATATTCCCACTGGTTGAGGTTTGCATCACTGTGTATCTGAAATTCCTGCGGAACAGGAAATGCAGGAAGAAGAATATCTTTTTTGAGATTTAATAATTCTACTTTATCGACGATGATATTTGTGTTGTCGATCGACTCCGGGATATCCTTAAATAAATGCTCCATTTCCCCCTTTGTCTTGAAATAAAACTGGTCGTTGGGGAATTTAAAACGACGGTCTTTTACAATCGCATCATCATTAACGAAATCATCAAAGCCGGGGGTGCTTTTCTTTTCACCGGTGTTTATGCAGAGCAGGATGTCATGTGCATTGAAATCTTCCCTATCGGTGTAGTGGCTGTCATTGGTCGCGATTATGGGTACATTATATTTCTTTGCATATTTTAAAAGCGCGGCGTTAATAATATCCTGCTCTTTAAGATTGTGCCGTTGTATTTCGATAAAAAAATCGTCTCCGAAAAGATCGAGCCACCATTTGAATTCTTTTTCTCCGGCTTCTTCTCCATCATGCAAAATAGTTTGCGGAACATAGGCGCCGATGCAGCAGGTGGTTGCAATCAGGCCCTCGTGGTATTTTTCGATAAGCGATTTATCGATACGGGGATACTTACCGTACATTCCCTCGATATAGCCCAGAGAAGTGAGCTTGATCAGATTCTGGTAACCCGTTTTGTTTTTAGCCAGCAATACCTGGTGATAACGTTCGTCTTTCTGCTCCTTTGTAAAGGATTTGCGCGTGCGGTCTCCCACAACATAAAATTCACAACCTACAATGGGCTTCACCTTCAGTGTGCCATCATCGTTCTTATGTTTGTATGCTTCCGACACAAATTCAAAGGCCCCGAACATGTTCCCGTGGTCCGTGATGGCTATTGCCGGCATCCCGTCCTTAATGGCTTTCTGGTACAAACTTTGGATAGATGCTGCGCCGTCGAGCAGGGAAAACTGGGTATGAACGTGAAGATGTGAGAACCGGGACATTGCTGCAATATTAAAAAATGTTTCGTCAGAAAATGTCAGATTTTTATCCTTCCCGCCTGCGCGGCTTTTGTTAAATTGCGCACAGTTGTGAAGAACTTTTTTTATTTAATATGTATAGCCCTGACCGCTGTTTCGTGCTCGTCCACAAAACATGGTGGCGTTACGAGGCATGCACCCCGAAGACCCGCAGGCGATCCGGTTTTCCTGGAAAACATTTCAATAAATCCGGGTTCGTCCGGCACGCGTGTGCGCAAGCCGGTGATTATTAAAGGCAGAACTGACGTGCCTGGAGCGGTATTTTCATCAGATATTGAAAAATGCTCGGAGCTGCAGTTCAAATATGCAATTATGATGGAAGACGTGGTAGAGCACGTTACCAACGAAAAGCTGATTTCTTTTCTCGAGAACTGGTATGGCATTCCGTACAAATATGGCGGCAGTACGAAAATGGGCATCGATTGCTCGGCGTTTTCGTGCATTATGCTCGACTCGGTGTATAACATCGATATTCCCCGCACTTGCAGGGAGCAATACCAGTTGGGAAAAAAGATAAAGAAAGAGCAACTGATGCAGGGCGACCTTGTCTTTTTCAATACTTCCGGCGGCATTTCGCATGTGGGGGTTTATCTCGGCCACAGCAAATTCGTTCATGCATCCACTTCAAGCGGCGTAATGATCAGCGACCTCGATGAAAGTTATTTTAAGAGAAGATATATAGGTTCCGCACGTATCAGGTAATTTTTTTTATGCGGTTCCTCATCGTTGCCATAATATGCAGCACATCCTCACTTAGCCGCAGATAAGCGGTGCCCGAAATAAACAGCAACAGGAATAACAGGCTGCGTCCGATGATCCAGGGGAGGCCCACCTGATTTCTGAAAAGAAAATAACAAATGGTATAGCAAACGACGCCCAGCAATAAGGTGTATAACGATTTTATGCTGAATGGTTGCATTTTTACCTTTTTCCAGAGAAAAACGCCGCGGATGGTATTGTAAATACCAAATGCGATAAGATTCGAAATAGCCGGCCCTATAATCCCGAGCGATTTGGTTAAAATATAATTCAGGGGAAGCGCCATGGCAAGCAATATTATTCCGGTAAAGAATTCAAATCGCCAGTAGACAGACGTGCCGATAATCTGTGAATTTACTCCCGTGCCCATATCTATTATTCGCATGAATCCGATGAATAAAAATACCGGAAGGGCAAGCGTGTAGCTGGATTTGAGATGAAACGTAAATATGCCATCATCGAAATTCAGTACGATCAATGAAAACATGGCAACGGAAAATACCAGCTGGTTGATGGAGGACCGCTTATAGATAGTTGATATTTTATTATAATCTTTATCCTTCCATGCTCTTGACAATGGTCCGATCGAGGCCGCGATGATGCCGCGCTGTGGCGCCTGTATCAGGCTGGCAATATTTTGCGCAAGCGAATAGACGCCTACCAGAGCCATGCCTCTCGGCAGCACGCTCGCTATTACCAATGTGTCAAATACATTGGCGATATTATAAACCAGGCCGCCGCTCCATACAAAAGCGCATAAAGCGACTATTTTTTTATAAAATTTCCGGGTGACCTTGCTGATATGAAAATTGAAGAAAATTTTTTTTGTCGACACCAGGTAGAAAAGCAAAACGCCGGTCAGCAGGATATATGTCAGTGCATAGAGTCTGATATACAGGCTGAAATCGGGAATGATTCTGACAAAAAACAAAACGATCAGTATGGTGGTGAAGATCCTGAATAATACCTCGCGCAGAAAATTCGTGAGCACCGATTTGTGCTCCTGCCATGCGTATGCTTCCAGTACAGAATAAATTGTCAAGCCAAATCCAAAAGGGAAAAGCCAGTGGTAGTAAGTTACCAGCTCAGGCGCGTTGGTAATATATTTTTTTACCACCAGGCTTTTAAAAATATAGCCCGCAGTTATGACGAGTACGAATCCGAGAGCGCTAATGGTTAGTGCCAGTGCGGGCAGGTCGTTTTTTTCGCGGCTCAGATTATCTTTGTAGTAAGGAAAGAATTTGTAAATAAAGGCAGGCATGCCCAGGTTAGCGAACGAAAACATGATGTTTGCGATCGCGATGAACGTGTTAACAAGCCCATATTGATCTTCTGTAAAATTTCCCTGTTTGGTATACAGGTAGGTATTGACAAACCCGAGCAGAAAGCCAAAATAGATCACCACTGAAGAGATAATGCTTTGCCGCCGGATATTACTCATTCACAAATATATCACATCTTCCAGCTGAACACATAAAAGTTCTGGTCGATACGGAAGGCGGGCTGTTTCATTGGTATCGTTTGCCACTTACGGGTAGGCTTCAGCCAGATCTCCTTGTCGGCGATTATCTTCAATGGCATATCAAATCCGTCTATGCAATTGTTCCAGCGGTAACGCAAGGTGTCATTGCTCAGTTTGTATTGGAGCACCGGAATCTGTGTTGTGCGCAGGTATTGATCAAATACTTTTGAAAAATCGATGCCGGTGTATTGGTTGATGTATTGCTCTATTTGTTGAGTGGTGACCGTCTGATGATAGAAATCCTTATTTAATCCCCGCAGCATGTTTCTGAATTTTTCATCATCGTTAATAATCTGCCGGATCATGTGGATCATATTTTCTCCTTTATAATACATATCCACAGAACCTTCTTTATTTACCCCATATATGCCTATAATGGGCGCATCATTGCTTATTGCTTTTTGAATGCCCTGGCAGTACTCGTCACCCGCTTTTTTTCCAAACTCGCATTCGGTGAACAGGGTTTCGCTGTAACTGGTAAATCCTTCATGTATCCACATGTCGGCCACATCTTTGGAGGTGATATTGTTGCCGAACCATTCATGGCCACTTTCGTGTATGATAATATAATCCCATTTCAATCCCCATCCACTTTCCGAAAGATCATTGCCAAGATATCCGTTCGCGAATTTATTACCATAAGCCACTGCGCTCTGATGTTCCATTCCCAGGTGGGGCGATTCCACCAGTTTGTAGCCATCTTCATAAAAAGGGTAGGGACCGAACCAGTGCTCAAAGCATTGCAACATTTGCCGTACCTGGGTGAATTGTTTCTTTGCCTTTTTTTCGTTTTGCTGAAGTACCCAGTAATCGCAATCCAGTTTTCCCTTCTCGCCATCATATACCTCGGACCAATGCACATATTTACCGATATAAGGTATGATGTTATAGTTATTGATAGGGTTGACAACGGCCCACACATAGGTATTGGTGTGGTTATTATTTTTTATGATGTTTCTCAGCCGCCCGTTACCGACCGCAATGAGTGTGTCCGGAACCGTGATACTCAGGGAGGCGCTGTCCGGTTCATCGCCCTGGTAATCTTTGCAGGGATACCACACGCTGGCGCCGAGGCCCTGGCAGGCAACGCTCATCCAGGGTGCGCCGGTGCTATCCCTGGTCCAGATCCATCCGCCGTCCCATGGCGGTTTTACGGCTTCACGTGGTTTTCCGCTAAAGCTGATCTCCAGGCGGATATCCGTTCCTTTTTTGACTGCCGTTCCGAAATTAACATGGTAAACATTTCCCTCTCGTGTGTAAGAAAGATTCTTTTTGTTGTATTGTATAGCGGTGATCTGCATGGGCTGTTGCATGTCGATCTGCATGATGCGCCCGTCATTCACAGCTCTGCAGCTGATGATATTTCTTCCTTTTATGGTTTTGGTTGAGTAATCCGGTTTCACGGAGATATCGTATTTAGTGACGTCCCACCAGGCGCGCTCGGGGGTAACGGTGCCACGAAGGGTATCCTGATGCGTGAAGCTTGTCGCTTTATTAAACAACTGGGACCTGGATGAAAGAGCAATAAACTGGATACAAATAACTATAATGAATAACTTGTGCATGAATGAAATTTTTCCCTGCATGAATGTAAAGCCTTTATTCTGCATTTTCATTTCGGCTGTATGCCTTTTGTCTTGCCATATTGACCACTCCTCCTCAAAACAGGTTTTCTCCTATAATGAACCCACGAATATCGCCAGCCTTGATCCCGCCTTTGCCAAGAATCAATCCGTGATCTGGGCGGTGCATCAGTTGTATAATACCCTTGTCGAAACCGATAGCCTCCTGAATATTGTACCTTCACTGGCCGGCAGCTGGACCATTTCCACGGATCGGCTTACCTATACTTTCTTCCTGCGGACAGATGTTTTTTTTCATGATAACGATGCATTCGCAAATGGTACAGGCAGAAAGATGAATGCCTATGATGTTGAGTACAGTTTTAAACGGATCATTGATCCGTCAACCGCCAGCAGCGGCGCATGGATCTTCAATAACAGGATAGATCATAAAGATGGATTCAGGGCTCTGAACGATTCGGTTTTTCAGGTAAAACTCTCCCGCCCGTTTACGCCACTGCTGGGTTTGTTAAGCATGCAATATTGTTCCATCGTTCCACATGAGGTGGTGAAAAAATACGGAAAGGATTTTCGCAGCCATCCCTGCGGTACCGGGCCCTTTCAGCTCAGATCCTGGGAAGAAGGGCAGGCCCTGGTGCTGCACAAAAACCCGAAATATTTTGAACGGGACGAGAGCGGTGAACGTCTTCCTTATCTCGATGCGGTGAAGGTGAGCTTTTATATCAGTAAGGCTACGGAATTTCTGTTATTCAGGCAGGGTAAAGTTGATTTTATTAACGATATCGATCCTTCTTTTAAAGACGAAGTGCTGAATAAGAACGGGGAATTGAAAAATGACTGGCAGGGAAAGCTGATCCTTCAGAAACATCCGTATCTGAATACCGAATATCTCGGGATATTGATGGCGGGCGACGCGTTGAGGAATGGAAATCCTTTACAAATTAAGCAGGTAAGGCAGGCGATCAACTACGGGTTCGATCGAAGGAAAATGATGATGTACCTGCGCAATTCGATCGGTATCCCCGCCGGGAGCGGATTTATTCCCGCCGGGCTCCCTTCTTTTGATTCATCCCGGGTAAAAGGTTATTATTATGACCCGGCTAAAGCGCAGCAGTTATTAAAGCAGGCCGGATACGCTGGCGGCAGAGGACTGCAACCCATTAAACTACTGACCATCCCCATCTATGCCGATCTTGCAGGATTTATCGCAAAGGAATTGGAAAATATTGGGTTAACGGTAAATGTGGAAGTGGTACAAAAAAGTTTACTCCTGCAAGAGACTGCCAGTTCAAGAGCATTATTTTTTAGGGGAAGCTGGATCGCAGATTATCCCGACGCCGAAAATTACCTGAGTGTTTTTTACGGAAAGAATCCTGCACCGCCGAATTATACACGATATCACAACGAAGCATACGACGAATTGTATGAACGCGCATTGCAAACTGTCGACGACAGCGCGCGCTACGCTATTTACAGGCAGATGGACCGCATGATAATTGATGATGCGCCCGTGGTGCCGCTGTGGTATGATGAAGTGATCCGTCTCGTTAATCTGAATGTGCTGGGTTTTGCGCCCAATGCATTAAATCTTCTGGAGCTTAGAAGAGTACGTATTCGCTGACTTTTTGTTCCCCCGGTGAAATTTTATTTCCCATTCCCGGAATCGTTTCGATAAGACCGGCTCTATAATGTATTGCCTCTCAGCATGTAATACATTGGATTGTTTATTGTTTATGATTCGTATCCGATATATCTCTATGAGTGAAAAACCCTGAGTTGGTTTGATCACCCTTAAAAATGTATCATGAAAATGAAATTTACCCTTTTAAAAACCTTTGCGGTACTGAGTGTTTTTATTGGTACGCAATTGAGTGCACAGCCGGATTATTCATTTAAAAATCCCACGCTGCTATCAGGAACTGCGCTGAAAGCCGGTGCAGTTTACAAGTATTCCAATGTAAAAACAGGCGTAGACGCCATTATGACCATTGGTTTTATCTCACCTGGTATTAAGGTGAGTGAACTCGACGGATCAAGCGGGTACAGCGAGGCGATTCAGCCCACGCTGAATGCTGATCCATGGACAACCGGTTATCTGGAAATGAATATCCAGTTTGTAAAATCCGGAACGTCTACCCCGCTTGTTCAAGCGCAGGTATCTGTGACCTGCATAGATGTGGATGGTGTGCCGAATTTTGATGGTAAGGGCCACAATTTATACGAGTACGATGAAATAAATATCGGTGGCGGCTATGCCGATTTTAAAACGGCGGGTGGTGAGGTTTCAGTGAGCCAGTCCGGTGACTGGTTTAACGGCACAAATATCGGGGCGGTGGATTATCCTGGACGCGATACTTCGGCAAAAGCGGTTATGTTTTCCGTCATCAACGTGAATGTTTCAGCTATGATCATCCGCGTAGGGGTGATAAATCAGACCGCGAATAACGCTTCAAGACAGCGAAGCGTGTATTTTAAGAAATTCGACTATCAGAATGTTGTGCTCGCTATTGCAGATAAGAAATCGGTTGTTCGTCATGAGAGAAAATCGACTGTAAGCTCTTTCAGTGTGCAGCCGAATATTGTAAACTCGTCGGCCACAATGGTAATTAATGCTTCGGAAGACGGCTGGGCAATTCTTGAACTGGTGGATTATTCCGGAAACAGGATCTCGCAGCAGCGGATCATGGTAGAAAAAGGAATGAACAGGGTGCCGTTATTCAATCTATCGTCTGTAGCACGAGGAAATTATCTCGCTGTATTAAAACTGGATGGGAGGGTATTCAACCAGAAAATAGTGAAGATGTAAGTTGCGCTTTTTCCCCAGATCCCTGTTACCCCGTGTAACAGGGATTTTTATTATTGCTTCAACTTATCTTTAAATACTTTCCTGAATTTCTCGAGCTTTGGCCTTATTACATAGTAGCAATAAGGTTGAGAGCCATTCTGGTTATAATAATCCTGGTGATAATTTTCCGCAACAAATAGTTTAGTGTAAGGGCTGATTTCTGTAACAATAGGTTTGTCAAATACGTTGGCGAGATCCAGTTCCGCTTTATATTTTTCAGCTTTCTCTTTCTGCTCGCTGTTGTGATAAAAGATCACGCTCCGGTATTGAGGACCTACATCGTTTCCCTGCCGGTTTAATGTGGTGGGGTCATGACTCTGCCAGAAGGCCTCCAGCAACTGGTCATAGCTTATGACAGTAGGATCGTATGTTACCTGTATCACTTCTGCATGCCCGGTATTTCCTTCGCAAACCTGTTTATAAGTGGGATTATCTATATGCCCGCCGCTATAGCCGGATTTTACCGACTGCACGCCATTCAATTCCTGAAATACTGCTTCCGTACACCAGAAACATCCTGTTCCAAAAGTGGCTGTCTCCAACTTATTTGTGCCCGGGCTTTTTAGTTCATTGCTCATATTTATCGGGATTTTGCCAATTCTATGGCTGTAAATAACAAATTTCGTTCCGGTCGCGGCTACCAGTGTGCACCGGACGAACTGGCAGGTATTTATGCGATTGAATTAACTTTGCGGGCTTATGAAATTATTCCCTGAGTCGGCCCTGGTGCAGCTTGAATACGACAAAATTAAAGAGTTATTAAAAAACGAGTGTCAGTCTGAATACGCAAAAACAAAAGCGGATGAACTCCGTATTCATACCCGCAGGGAATTTATTATCAGCGAGCTCAAACAGTCCGATGAATACAGGCAATTGCTCCGGTCGGGGCAATATTTTCCTAATGACTACATCCTTAACCTGCAGCGGGAACTGAAATTATTGAGCATTCCCGGCGCCGTCCTCAGCGGAGAGCAATTCCTGCAGATCCGGAAACTCGCCCTGTGCATACAAAACATCTTCCGCTGGTTCGATAAAGAGCGCAAGACGGCGTACGCCGCTTTACACGATGTGGTCTCGCATACCCAATATGAGAAGGCTGTAATTGGCCTTATAGACGATGTGATAGATGAATCGGGCGTGGTGAAAGACAATGCCTCAGCCGGACTTTTGAACATAAGGCAGCAGTTATCGGGAAAAAGAAATGAGGTAAGAAGAACGTTTGACAGGATTCTTCAAAAATTGTCGAAAGCAGGTGTGGTATCCGACACGGGCGAAGCATTCCTGAACGGGAGAAGAGTTATCGCGCTATTTGCAGAACATAAAAGACAGGTAAAAGGAATTCTTCATGGAGAAAGCGATACCCGGAAAACAAGCTTTGTTGAACCGGAAGAAACGATCGAATTAAACAATGATGTGTTTGCACTGGAACATGAGGAAAGCCGCGAAGTATACAGGATATTAAGAGAGCTGACCTCTAAGCTGTCGGCGTATAGCCCGCTACTTGGTACCTGGCATGCGATCGTCGGCGAATATGATTTCATTGCGGGCAAGGCAAAGCTGGCAATAATGATGAATGCCAATCATCCCATGATCGTGGATAAAGCGCATGTGAACCTGATCCGGGCGTATCACCCGTTATTATACCTGTATAATCAGCGTTTACAGAAACCCATCTATCCTGTTGATCTTTCACTCAATGAGAAAACAAGAATTCTATTAATATCAGGACCGAACGCAGGTGGTAAAACGGTAACCCTGAAAACAGTGGGACTGCTGCAACTGATGGTGCAGAGCGGATTGCTGGTGCCGGTGCATCCCGATTCGGAGATGGGAGTGTTCAGGCAACTGTTGATTCACATAGGCGACACGCAGAGTCTTGAATTTGAATTGAGCACCTACAGTTCGCATCTGAAGAATATGCGGTATTTCATGGAAAATGCAAACGGAAAAACATTATTCTTTATCGATGAGCTGGGTAGTGGCAGTGACCCTAATTTAGGGGGCGCATTCGCCGAAGTGATCCTGGAAGAATTGGTAAAAAAACATTCGATGGGCATTGTGACCACGCATTATCTCAACCTGAAGATCATGGCGAATAAAACACCCGGAATTATCAATGGCGCCA
>JBGAJL010000138.1:0-8572 GCA_044224935.1 Flavitalea sp. | reverse complement strand
CAGCGACGGAACAATTTCTTACCGTTGAAAACGACGTCCTGAAAATCACCTTCACCAATAAAGGTGGTCAGCCTGAAAAAGTTGAGCTGAAAAATTACAGGTCCAGAGACAGCAGTCTTGTGGCGCTCTCGGCAACTGATTTTGATAAAATTTCCTATTCTATCAATACGGGACAGGGCCAGGCGGCGCAGATAGGAGAAACCTTCTTCGATGCCGGCAATATCGTAAAGAACGCGGATGGCAGTCAGACTGTTTCTTACCAGCTACCTGTCACAGGCGGCTCTGTAATGCACCAGTTTATTATCCGGCCGGACAGCTACCTCATCGATTGGAATGTGCAGATGAATGGCGCCGATAAACTGCTCACCCAGGGTGCATTCAACCTGATCTGGCAATCGCAGCCCGTGCAGCATGAAAAGGATATCCAGGACGAGCGCCAGCATACCAATATTTGTTTTCTCGAGAACAATGATTTCGATTATATCTTAAGCCGCAATTCCAAACACTTTGAAAAGCCGGTGCAGTGGGTAAGCGTGGCGCAGAAGTTTTTTAATATCACGCTGATCAGCAAAAGTCCATTTACTTCCGGTGATGTGAGCTGGGTGAAAGAAACATCCGACACTTCGAAAATAATCGCAAAGACCACCGCTACCCTCCAGGCGAAATTGCCGCTGGGCGCCATAGCCAGCATGCCCATGCAGCTATATTACGGACCGAACGATTATAAAATCTTAAAGGCGCAGGCCGCTGACATGGACAAGATCGTGAACCTGGGCCGCGACTTTTATTCTTTTGTGCGTCCGATCAATAAGTACATTGTAATGCCGGTGTTTAATTTGTTGCATAGTGGTGTGGCAAGTCTCGGCATTGTGATTCTTTTACTTACTCTGGTCATACGTTTATTGACCTCTCCCCTGGTGTATACCAGCTATCTGAGCGGTGCGAAAATGAAGGCATTACGTCCCGAGATAGAAAAGATGAAACAGCGGCTGGGCGGCGATCAGCAGCAGATAGGGGTGGAGCAGATGAAACTATTCCGGGAAGCCGGGGTAAACCCGCTGGGCGGTTGTATACCGGCATTGCTGCAGATCCCCATATTCTTTGCACTGTATAGCTTTTTCAATTCGAATATCCAGTTGCGCGGCGTACCCTTCCTGTGGGCGCACGATCTTTCGAGCTACGATGTGATTGCGCAGTTTCCGTTCCATGTCTGGGGATTGGGTGACCACCTGAGCCTGTTTACGCTGCTCGCTGTGGCCACCAGCTTTATGATTTCGCTGTATAACATGAACATGACCCCGGACCAGAACAACCCGGCGCTCAAGTACATGCCTTATATCTTCCCGTTCATTTTATTGTTCGTTTTCAATAAGCTGCCCTCGGCGCTTACCTGGTACTACACGGTTTCGAACGTTATCACCCTGATTCTCCAGTTTATTATCCAGAACTATATCATCGATCACGATAAAATTCTGGCCAAAATTGAAGAGAACCGGCGTAAGCCCAAGGTAAAGCCCAAATGGCAGGAGCGCTTTGAACAGGTGCAGCAGCAACAGAAAAAGCTCCAGGATGCGCGTAACAAGCCGTCTCAGAAAAAATAGGGCCCTGCTTATCCTTACAACGAATCTTTCCTTTCCGGCGTCTTTATATTATCTTACAAAACAATATGAAGAACAAAACGGTTTTAACCCTATTTCTTTCATTATCAACGTTCATGGCCTTCGCTCAGAAAAAAATCTCTGAGCTTACGCTGGTCTATGATGCCAAAGTGATCACCGGCAATGCAGAGCCCCGTATGGCTGATGCCTTCGACGGAGCGACTACCACCATTTACCTGAAAGGAGCAATGAGCCGCTCGGAAATGGTCAGTGCCCTGTTTTCTTCCACTACTATTCATGATTCAAAAACAGGAACAGCCGTTGTGCTGCGGGAAGTGAGCGGGCAAAAGCTGCTGATCAGGATGAGCGAAAGCGACTGGCAGAAAAAAATCGCACGTTACCAGGGCATAACTTTTACCAATACCGGTGAAACAAAGGAGATAGCGGGCTATAAATGTGTGAAGGCCGCAGCGAAAATGAATGACGGATCCACGTTCTATGTATATTATACTACCGATATCGTTCCGGAAAACAGGGAATACGATTACCATTTTAAAAACCTGAATGGCCTGCCGCTTGAATATGAACTGGCACAGAGAAACCTGACTATCCGTTATACGGTTTCGAAAATCAATATGAACCCGGTGCCGGCTTCAAAATTTGACTTGCCCACAAGTGGTTATCGCGAGATGAGTTACGACGAAAGCAAGAGGATGAGCGCGGAAAAATAATTAAAAGATAATTACCTATTCAGCCTGATCTTCAGGTCGATCACATTAAGATTAGATCTGAAAGACAATCTCGGTGTATTGATCCGGTAAGAAGAAGGCAGGATATAGATCGTGTTCCCCTTCTGATAAGTGACCACCGATTTGTACAGAATAGAGTTGTTATTCGTCATCTGGATAGAGCCCTGGCTTCCGGCATAATCAGGATGAGACCGGAGGGTAAAGTTTCCGGTAGAGCGGATAGGGGTAAATGACGGCGTCACCAGAGAAGCTTTCTTCTTTCCCCCTCCACTACTTGCCAGGCCAATTGCAACCACGCTCAACAGAGCGGCGCAGGCGACTGATGTTTTAAGCATGTGGTTAAGATTTAGCGTAAAAGTTCTCTTCATACGATGCAAATATATTAAACTTTTTATGATAGTTTTAACCCGAACGATAAAAAGTTTAAGGTTCTTTTGACTATGATTATCGTAAATAAACGCTTTATTTTAAGCCACGGTTGCTTGTGACAGAAGAAATTCACCTCAGAACGACAAAAAAAATTTTTTTAATGCGGTGGATAGCTTAGATTACGTAAACCTTTAATCACATGAGAGACAATCCATTCGGTGAAGATAAAGATGAGATAAGGGAGCTGGTTAGACAATTTCAAAACCTCAGATCCGGCCGCGACTATACCTTTCTCGAAGAGGAAGATTACGAAAAGATAATAGACTATTTTGATGATATTGAGGACCTTCCGCAGGCCATAGAAGCTGCTGAAATGGGGTTGGAGCAGTTTCCCTATTCCTCCACCCTCCATATCAAGAAGGCCGATCTGATGATCGCCACCCGGCGCTATCACGAGGCGCTCGACATTCTTGGCCATGCAGAACTGCTCGACAGTAACGATATCAACCTGTACATCTTAAAAACGGATGCCTACCTCGCACTCGACCAGCAGGAAAAAGCGGTTCAGCTGCTTGAAAATGCGCTAGGCCTGTTCGAAGGCCAAGAAAAAATCGAAATGCTTTTTGAACTGGCGGACGTTTATGACGACTACGAGGAGTTTGACAAGATATTCGATTGCCTCAAACTGATTCTCGAACAGGACCCTGCCAACGAGGAGGCTTTATACAAGATCTGTTTCTGGACCGATTTTACCGGGCGCAATGAAGAAAGTATCCGCCTTCATCAAAAGATCATCGAGGATTATCCCTACAGTGAACTGGCCTGGTTTAACCTTGGTGCGGCTTTTCAGGGAATCAAACTGTACGAAAAGGCCATAGATGCCTACAAATACGCCGTTGCTATCGACGAAAAATTCGATTACGCATACCGGAACATGGGTGACGCATACATCCGGCTGCGAAAATATAAGGATGGGATTGAAGCGCTGGAGCGCGTACTTGAATTATCAAGGCCGGAGGATGTGATCTATGAGGCGATAGGGCATTGCTATGATCGATTAAAAAATTATGCACAGGCAAGGTTTTATTATCGAAAAGCGTCTCATCTCAACCAGGAAGACAGTAAACTGTATTATAAGATTGCCTGCACCTATATTAATGAAGGGCATTGGGTAACAGGTGCAAGACAATTACAAACCGCGTTGCAGATGCATCGCCTGCAGCCGGAATACAACCTGGCAATGGGAGAGTGTAAAATGCAACTTGGCGAATACAGGGAAGCGATCCAGTATTTCTCAAATGTTGTAGCGCAGCGTCCGAAAAATATTTCCAGCTGGGAGGCGCTCATCAGGTGCTTATATATTGGAGAATATTATGAAGAAGCGCTTGAACAGGTTGCTGCCGCAGGAAAACATACGGATAACAAACCCATTTTCGGATTTTATCTGAGCGCCATATATTTTGCGATGGGAAAATCGAAAGAGGGACTGCTGCAACTTGAAAATGCTATGAATAAATCGCCGCGGTTATTGAAAAAACTGGTAGATCTCAACCCCGCCATACTGCAGCATCAGCAGGTTGTGGACCTTGTTGCGAGGTATAAAAAAAACAGATCGATATAGTTCCTTATTTTTGCGCCGGCGACTAACCAGGAAAAATCACTTGAATGAACTTTAACCTTCTGCAGATTCCCGAAAGAATTTTGAAACCCCGTAAAGCCGGATTGACAATGGTAATGGACAAGGGCCTTAGCATTACCGAAGTTCATCATTTCATGAGTGTTGCCAGCCCGCACGTAGACATTGTCAAACTGGGGTTCGGCACTTCTTTCGTAACACCTAATCTTCGTGAAAAGATTGAAACGTATAAATCATATCATATTCCGATTTATTTCGGGGGAACATTGTTCGAGGCATTCTTGATCCGTAACCAGTTTGATGATTACATTAAAGTTTGCCAGGAATATGGTATCGATTACATGGAAGTGAGCGATGGCTCGATAGATATTCCTCACGCAGAAAAATGCGGATATATAGAAAAGCTGACGAAATACGGTACGGTTCTGAGCGAAGTGGGCAGCAAAGACGCAACGCATATTATCCCACCCTATCGCTGGATAGAATTGATGCGCTCGGAACTGAGCGCCGGATCTTCCTATGTAATTGCGGAAGCCCGCGAGGCAGGTAATGTGGGTATCTACCGGGGAACCGGCGAAGTAAGAGAGGGCCTTGTGCAGGAGATACTTACGCAGATACCCGAGCAAAAAATAATCTGGGAGGCACCGCAAAAAGCACAGCAGTTGTATTTCATCGAACTCGTGGGCGCTAATGTGAACCTGGGCAATATTGCACCGAACGAAGTAATACCGTTGGAGACAATGCGGCTGGGACTGCGGGGCGATACCTTCCATCTCTTTCTGGATAAAGAAAATATTTCGTGAGACGTTTCGGTTTGATCGGATTTCCCCTTAGCCATTCTTTTTCCCAGAAATATTTTACCGGGAAATTTGAAAAGGAAAATATAAAAGACTGCGTGTACGAAAATTTTTCCCTCCCGGATATCAGCGGGCTTTCTGATCTGCTGAAAACATACCCGGATCTGGAAGGGCTGAATATCACTATTCCGCACAAGCAAAAAGTGATGACTTTTCTGGATGAGGCAAATAATGTGGTGCAGAAAACGGGGGCTTGCAATTGTATTAAAATAAGCAAAGGAAAACTGTCGGGATATAACACCGATGTGGCTGGCTTTAGCATTTCTCTTCAGTCAAAATTATTGCCCCGTCATAGAAAAGCGCTGATATTGGGGAAGGGCGGCGCGGCAAAAGCAGTGGCTTATGTGTTGAGTGAGCTGGGAATAGAATTCTTATATGCCGTAAGAAGAAACCCGGATGAAGCGGACACTGTATTGTTTTCCGACCTGGATGAAGAACTTATCCGTAACCACCGGTTGATAATAAACACTACGCCCCTCGGCACATTTCCGGAAATGAATTCTTTCCCGCCAATTCCCTATCAATTCATTTCCCCTGATCATTATTTATATGATTTAGTTTATAATCCCCCCAAAACTGTTTTCCTGCAAAAAGGAGAGGAAAACGGTGCAATAATTCAGAATGGTGCTGATATGCTGGCGATTCAGGCAGAAGAAAGCTGGAAAATCTGGAATAGTTACCGTTAAAAAACGGTGGAAAGCTGTTGTAAAACGCTTTTCGCTATTAACTTTAAGTATGTTTTTGAAGGAAATTATTTGTGCATGATTTCCGTGAAACAGACTTTCAAATTATATGAAGTGGTTAATAAATATTTTCAGAATAGTGAGGACTCCAAAGTATTCGTTGCCGAAATAGAAGACATTATGGATAACAGGATCGAATTAAAAAACGGAGAAGTAGCTTCAAAAGCTGATATTTCAGACGTAAGAGTGGAAATTGCAGATGTAAGAGTGGAAATTTCGGACGTAAGACTGGAAATTAGCGAATTAAGGGTTGAAATGGCCCGGGGTTTTAAAGAACAGCTTAAATGGATACTTATACTGATGGTTTCTTATATGTCGATAACTGTTGCTATCATAAAGCTCCTCTAATCCATTTTCCATTTTCTTCTCACATCTTCCGGAATGGCGGTCACCCTTCTTTTCTCATAGTCAAAACATACCATCCCTGTTTTTGCATGGGCCACATCCACGGCTTTTCCATTTGCTTCTTTTTCCAGCTTATATATCAGATCGAAAGTGGAGCGTGTGGCATCTGCAACGGCGATATGCACTGTCAATTCATCGCCGTAGAATAATTCATTCTTGAAAATGATCGCCACATCGCCCATAATAAGGCTTGTGCCTGCGAAGTTCTTTTCAGTATAATTATTCCAGAACAAAAAAGACATTCTTGCTTCGTGGATAATAGACAGGATGGAATCATTGCCCACATGTCCGCCATAATTCAGATCGGTGATCCTTACAGGTATCTTAATAGAAAAGGGGAAGTCATTTGGTAAATCAAGCGATAAACGAGCCATAAAAAATTATTCCTGAATGATATCTTTCATCTCAAAAATATCAAAGAAATTGTTGGCGGCCGGAATAAAAGAATTTTCATTTAGTAATTTCTCCCTCCAGGAGTTGAATTTCTCTTTCCAGATGATCTCGTCATAATTGGCAGCATCGTCCTGCGCATCGCCATTTAAATATCGCAGAAAGCCCAGGAACTTGCTGGAGATCCTGGTTTGGGATCCGTTAGGTCCTGTTACCGTGATATAAGGGGCGTCCGGCGTGGTGATCAGGTTCAGATCCATGATAACATTGCCGTTGGCATCTCTTATCAATCTTGCCGGAATGCTGACGGGCTGCTCCATGTCAACAGGTTTTATATCGGCGAAATAGTTTTCGCTGATCGTTCCTTCCGATTCAGAAGTAGTAGTTGTTTCTTCGGAAATCAGACTGCTTCCAGGTGCAGGTTATTTTTGACAATGCCCGCAATTTCGCGTGTCTCTTTTGTGCCGGGCGAAATCATGTAAAAGACAGTAATTGCAACTGCGGCAAGTGCCACTGCAGCAGCGGCCAGCCGTTTAAGCATAAATGGAACTGTCCTGTCTTTTTCACGCCCCTTGTTACTGTGGTCGAGAACGGACTGAATTTCTTCCCAGGCTCCGGGAGGAGGGGGCACCTCATATCGTAATAATCTGTTTCGTAATGACCCTGACATGGTTACCGCGTAAATATTTTTTGAGTGTCGCTAAGATATTGCGATACTTTTTTCTGCAATATCGATCTGGCCCTTGCCAGTTGCGATTTACTTGTTCCCTCACTGATACCGAGCTGCTCGCTGATTTCCTTGTGTGAATAACCCTCGATCACATACAGGTTAAACACTGTCCGATAGCCGGGTGAAAGTTCGCTGATCAGCCTGATGATATCTCTTTCCGCCAGGTTGTCCAGTGCAGACACATTATCCTTCTCCGCCAGGCTTTCCTCTTTTTCACCGGCATGAACCAGCTGAATTGATTTCTTCCTGAAATGTTCAATGGAAGAATTCACAAACACCCGTCTTACCCAGCCTTCGAATGAACCTTCTGCCCTGAACCGGTGCAAATTTCTGTAAACTTTGATAAATCCTTCCTGGAGCAGGTCGCGGGCATCGTCTGTATTGCCCGAATAGCGAAGGCAGACGGCGTACATTTTGCCGGCAAACCTGTTGTACAATTCTTCCTGCATGGTCCGGTCGCCCTGGATACATCCTTTAATTAAGTCGGTTTCGGAAACGGTATGGTTGCCTGTGCTGTACAATTTTTGCGTGAGAGATTAGTTTTTTGCGGTAATTCCCGACTGCTGTTGCAAAAATAAAACCAGTTTATCCGCTGCCTTGCGGCGATGGCTGAACTGATTCTTCTGCTGTAAATCCATTTCTGCGAAGCTTTTGTTACTTCCCCGCGGCATAAACACCGCATCGTAACCGAAGCCGGAACTACCTTTTCTTTCTTTTAAAATGCTTCCCTCACAGATCCCCTCGAACAAAAATTCTTTTCCTCCCCATATTAACGAGATCACCGTTCTGAATCTTGCATTGCGGCGCTCATTTGTTCCGAGGCTGGATAAGAGTTTATCGATGTTTTCCCCGGAGGATCTTCCCGGCCCTGCATATCTGGCTGACTTCACTCCGGGCTCACCGTTTAATGCCTCCACTTCCAAACCGGTGTCTTCACTAAAACAGCTCATGGCTGTAAGCGCAAAAATGGCGGATGATTTTTCCGAAGCATTTTTTTCCAGGGTATCATAAGGTTCGGGAATATCGGTCTCGATGCCGGCTTCTTTCAGGCCCACCACCTGCACCAGATGGCCGATGGCGGCGCGCATCTCTTCC
>JBGAJL010000137.1:0-8661 GCA_044224935.1 Flavitalea sp. | reverse complement strand
CGTATAACCAATGACCTGGTTGCTGGCCGGAGAGGAATTTCCCGCTTTATCCACGGTTTTCACTGTAAAGGTGTAAGAAGTTAAACTGTCGAGGTTGGCAACAGGGAAAGACAAATCGGTAGTACTATAGGTTTTTACACCATTCACATAAATATCATAACGCGCAATGCCTACATCATCCGTACCTGCCCCCCACTGCAGAAACACCGTTCCGATATCGCTACCCCTGTAAATAAGATTCACCGGAGCGGTTGGCGCAACGTTATCGACCAGGGTAATGCCAGACGCCTCATTGCTGTTTGCTGCGGCACCTGTACCGGCAACTGCGCGGACCACGTAAAAATAGGTAGAGTTTGGAGTAAGCGAATTGTCGGTATAGGTAATGACGTCGGGAGCAGTTACGTTAATAAGAGTGTAAGGCCCTCCGGCTTTTATTGCACGGTAAATTTCAAAGCCGGTTTCATTTGTACCTGCATTAGGATTATCACTCCAATCCAATCGTAAACTAACCTGTGACAGCGAAGTAACAGAAAGATTCTTTGCCGGATCCGGCTTGGGTGTGCCATTGGCCGATACAACATTAAATACCGGTGAATATAAAGTTCCACAACCATAGGGCTCGGAATATCTCGCTTTATATGATCCAACAGGTGCGTCATATACCTGGTTCTGGCTGACAAGCACATTATCGGTAGTGCGTACCCATTGATAATTCAGGTAACCTGCAGGCATCTGCAACTGAACGGAATTTTTTCCGTCCACGGAAGGGAGAACGTTACTCTTCAATCCTACAACCGCGATCGGGGGCGTCTGCGTTACTGCTTTCGGAGAAATAACGGCCGGTTTCGGCGACCATGCCGACCAATCCGAAGAAGCCGTTCTTTTAAAACGCACCCTGTAGACGCCAAATGCTTTTACGGTAATTTCATTTCCGGTAAAGGAAATGATAGAACTGCCGTCGGAAATAGTCTTTACAGAGTTTATGATGGAAGCGAGGGGATTATTATCCTTCTGCCATTCATAAGCATAAAAACCAGGCGACAATCCGAGCTTGGTGTTGACCGCAGAGTCAGGACAAAATTCAAACCTGTTAAAGAAAATAAGTGGATTCGCCTTATGCTGAGAGAGCATATAGGTGAAAAAATCCGGCTCACCCCAGTGGGCATACCACGAAGCGTGACCCAGATCCGGATACAATGTGCGGCGAATATTTCCACCAATCTGCGTAACCTGTGCTTCGGAGTATTGTGCCATTACCGGTGAAGGATTGGTATCCTTGCCACCGGTGGCCAGCCAGATCGGGATATGCACAAATGCTGAATAATTCAGTAATAATCCCGCAGCCGAGGTAGGCGCGATATAAGCCACTCTCTGCGGAAAAAATTCAGCCATCTTCCAGCAGGCCACACCACCACCGGAAAGCCCATCAACATATAAGCGGTCATTATCTGCGCGAACATATTTAACCAGCGAATCGATGATCGTCATGACGGTAGTATAATACTGACTCAAAGAAGTACCCCACTCTCCCCAACAATTATTATCTACCGAACGTAATTCCGGATAGATCAGGAACCCATCAAACTTTCCATTATCCGCAGCATTCATGAAAAACAGGCCTCCATGCGTAAGCTGTTTCTCGTTATTATAAATACCTCCGTTTGAAGGACATGCCACTTCCCCCGCTCCATGCATAAAAAGCATCATTGGATACTTTTTGTTGGCACTGTCGGGATTCGTGAAGCTTTTCGGGAATTTTAATCTGAATGCCAGCCTCGCGTCGTAATACCTGATAAAATAAGATTTGAAAGAAGAGGCATCATACGCTCCCGTTCCGGTGCTGATACCATTCGTAGCAACACTCACGAACTTCTGCAAACCAGAAACATTCGTATCCGGACGCGCGGCGGATCCATACGCCGCCGATGCACTATAGCGAATCATCGGATCAGTCGGATCGAACACATTTTGTGAGAAATTTTTTCCAACAAAGCCCGCAAGGAGCGAAACGAGAAGTAGTATTCTCTTCATAAAAGGTATAATTAACGGTTAGGCACATACGGCTTTTAGCCATACATGGGTCATTGGAGGATTGACTTCTCGTCCATCAAGAGGTTATTGGAAGATGACTGGCGACGGAAGAAAAAATTAGAAATAAAACGTTTAGGGGCTATTCGAAGGATTATGGAGGGAGCCTGATGGCTGCAACAAAATTATAAAGATTTTCCATAAAGTGAAATAATTTGGCGGATATTATTGTTTTTCGTATTTAACAGGAACACTTATGCCTGGTGCAGCCAAACTTCTCTTTCTAACCAGTTTATTCATAATAATATATACCTATGCGGGCTATCCCCTGCTGCTTTTTGCGCTAACCCGTATTAAAAAACTGTTCTTTCCTCCTCAGAAAGCGGTCACAGCTATTGATTTCCCGGCTGTTACGTTGATTGTTACCGCTTATAACGAACAAGGTATCATCAGGGAAAAGATCATCAACTGCCTGGGTCTCAACTATCCCCGGGAACTGCTCACGACTATCTTTGTCACCGACGGATCGACCGATGACACAACACGGATCGCCCGCGAATACACGGGTATCACCGTCTTACATGAACCGGCCAGAAAAGGCAAGCTGGCCGCCATGAACCGCGCGGTATTGCTGGTAAAAAGCCCCATCATCGTTTTCAGCGATGCCAATACCTTCCTGAACGACGACGCCATAAAAAAAATCGTCCGGCATTATTCCGATCCGCAGGTAGGAGGCGTGGCCGGGGAAAAAAGAATTCTTCAGAAAGAAGATTCGCTGTCCCGCGGTGAGGGATTCTACTGGCGCTATGAATCGCTCCTGAAGCGGCTCGACTCTGATCTCAACACCACCATGGGCGCAGCCGGTGAGCTTTTTTCCATCCGAACTCCACTGTATAGCGTTCTCCCGCCTGATACTATACTTGAAGATTTTGTGCAATCGATGCAGGTATGCCTTAAAAATTATGTGGTAAGATATGAGCCGGATGCCTTCGCCGCAGAACCGGCGTCCGCCTCTCTGAAAGACGAAATGGAAAGAAAGATCCGGATATCAGCCGGCGGGTTCCAGGCGATATCCAGGCTAAAGCCGCTGCTCAATTTTTTCCGCCTCCCCATCGCCTCCTTCCAGTTTATTTCTCACCGCATATTGCGCTGGGCGATCTGCCCGCCCGCACTCGTAATATTATTTATTTCTTCTATATACCTGTGCCTGCACCCGGGGTCGATTTTCTACGCTATCTTTTTCTGCCTGCAGGCAATCTTTTATATATTAGGAATGATCGGATGGCGCCAGGCATTGAAAAACAAGCACTTAAAGCTCTTTTCCATACCCTTTTATTTCCTTTTTATGAATGCCTGCGTGTTCGCGGGATTCTGGCGATATATTAATGATAAGCAGGGCCCGGTTTGGGAAAAAGCAAAAAGATAAACAAGAAATTATCCCTTTTGCTTGCAATTACCCATTATACTGTCTAATTTCACAGCCGTAACACTCCCATCTATCCTTTTGAATCTCCTTACCACTAACGTTGTATTTTTGCCGTCTTGTAAAGGCATTATTATTGCAGATTCCAATTCCTTGTAACAGCTACTCAGAGATCTAAGACTATTCCTGTAGAAAAATTGCGATTTTTTGTTAGACTAATTTTCAATGATGAAAAAGAAGATCCTCGCAATTGACGATAGTAAAGCTATCCGGTTTCTGCTCCAGACCGTTCTGGGCAAAGATTACCAGGTAGTCACCGCCCCTGATGGCTGCACGGCGATGTATTGGTTATCAAAGAGAAACATGCCGGACCTGATTATCGCCGATCCCCAGCTTACTGATATGAGCGCCTGGGAAATGATTGAAGAATTAACTTCAAGTATTTTATATAAGCACATTCCTATTATGATCATCTCTTCTTTCGACAAAGACGAAACGGAAAGCAAGTGCGAAGAGTTTGGCATATCGGAATATTTTCTAAAACCCTTTAACCCAGTTCACCTATTGGAAAGCGTCAGTAAGTTAACAGGACAATCTGTCACAATCCATTAATGAACCCCGATTTTATGAACACCGCTTCATCTCATACGGTCGCTCTGAAAACCTACAGGCACTATTCCATAGCGCCTGCCGTGTCGGCTGTTCCTGAAAATAAAAAATATCAGTTTTTTTATATTGGTAAAAGAACCGGTATCATTGATTCGCTTATCAAAACATTTGATAGCGGTTATGCCGCCGATAATGCCGAGCACGCGCGGGCGATGCTTGCAAAACTGCTCGCTTCTACCGGCAAAGCACCTGACGTCATCATCGCCGAAGGCAATCTTGGACATGCGTCCCTGTTATTGTTCCACCAGTTTATGACTTCTTCGAAATTGCTGAACAATGTTCCGTTCTTCGTGGAAAGTGAAGGCCTTACATCCGGGGAGATCAACGCATTTGCCTCCCACCCTTTTGCAGATGACCTGATTTCACTTACAGATCTGGGCACTGAAAAGCTGATTGCCAAGATGCGGTTCTGGAAAAGAATCAGGCAGAAAGTAAATGCAGCAAAAGAGCCGCTGGAAGACGAAATCATGCAGGTCAACACCTCGCCGGCTGCTTTTTCCAAAAGAGTTTTTGATATCGTGGCATCGGCGCTGCTGATGGTCATTCTCAGCCCGCTGTTTCTTATTATTATCATCGCGCTGAAAATCCAGTCGAAAGAGCCCGTGTTTTACACATCCAAAAGAGCGGGCAAAGGCTATAAGATATTCGATTTTTATAAGTTCCGTACCATGCACGCAGAAGCAAACAATAAGATCGGTGATTTTTCTCATCTCAATTTATACAATCCGCTGAAAGCGAATGGCCCGTTGTTTATCAAGATCGACAATGACCCGCGCATTACCCGCCTGGGCGCCCTGCTCCGTAAATGCAGTATGGATGAGCTTCCTCAATTGTGGAACGTTTTTAAAGGTGATATGTCGCTTGTGGGTAATCGCCCGCTGCCGCTGTACGAGGCCGCAACGCTCACTACCGATGAATGGTCCAAACGCTTTCTGGTTCCCGCAGGCATGACCGGCCTCTGGCAGATCAAGAAAAAAACCAAGTATACCATGTCCGCAGAAGAAAGGATCAACCTCGATATTAACTATGCGGACAAGTCAAATTTCCTTTTCGATCTCTGGATCATGGCCAACACACCTTACGCGGTAATCCAGCGGACAAACGCTTAATCTGAATTTTGTGAATTCTAATTGAATATTGCGCTTATATTGCGTAAAAGCAATCGTATGCCGGGGGCTCCGTTCCCTTTTATTTCAATTATTACGTTAAACTATAACCAGATAGACGCGACATGCGCGTTCCTGGAATCGACCAGGAACCTGCAATATCCCGCCTACGAAATATTGGTTTGCGATATGGCATCCGCAGTGGATCCCACAGAGCGGATTCATGCCGGCAATTATCCCAACACCCGCGTGCTGGTAAGCCCGAAAAATCTCGGCTTTGCCGGCGGGAATAATTGGGGAATGCGACAGGCCAGGGGCGATTATTTTTTTATCGTAAATAATGATACCGAAGTCACTCCCGATATTCTACAGAAGCTGATTGCTCCCTTTGAAGAAGACGATAGGATCGGCGTTACCTGTCCCAAGATCAAATATTATTCGAAACCGGATACGATACAATACGCCGGCTTCAACCCTATGAACAATTACACAGGGCGCACCACAAGCATAGGATTGGCAGAAATAGACAAGGGACAATATAACAAATCCAGGCCGACATTCGCCGCTCACGGATGCGCTATGATGGTAAAAAGAGATGTGTTGCAGGAAGTAGGAATGTTTGCGGAGAAATTCTTTTTATACTACGAAGAATGGGACTGGTCTGCACGAATACGGAAAGCGAATTATAAGATCTGGTACACCGCTGACGCGGAAATCTATCATAAGGAATCGCTTACCGTTGGAAAATCCAACCCCATAAAAGTGTATTACCATACGCGCAACCGCATTTTATATATGCGCCGCAATTCATCTTTCTTCCAGTTCAGCATTTTCTCGCTGATATTTATATTTTTCGTGGTTCCCAAAACCACGTTTACGTATTTTATTAAAAAGGAATACACGCAGCTTCGCTATTTCATCAAGGGCATTACCTGGAACCTGCGGTCCACAAGCAGTTCCCGGGTATGATGCTGCCCGTTCTGCATATCCTTTTTATCCTGCTGTTCGTTTTCAGCGCCGTGTGTATCCTCTACCTGCTGATTGCAGCAATAGCGGGGCATTTCAGAAAAAAAATGACTTATCTCCCGTCAATTCACAAAAAGCGGATAGCCGTGCTGATCACTTCCTATAAAGAGGATGAGGTAATCGTGCAGACGGCGTTAAGAGCTTCCGCACATAATTATGATCCGGCATATTTCGATGTATTTCTCGCAGCCCAGGCCTTACAATCCGAAACCCTTCTTGCGCTAAACCGGTTGAGAGTAAATCTTAGCGTAGTTGATTTTAAGAATGGCTCAAAAGCAAAATCGCTCAATTATTTATTAAACAATATTGACGAAGAAAATTACGAAATAGCCGTAGTGCTCGATGGGGATAATATTATGGAAGACGGCTTTCTCGAAAAGGTCGACACAGCTTTTAATAATGGCCTCCGTGCCGTCCAGGGACACCGCACAGCAAAAAACAGGAACACACCCGTTGCCATGCTGGACGCCGTAAGTGAAGAAATAAATAATCACCTCTTCAGGAAGGCACAACGTGCGATGAGCCTTTCCGCTGCCACGATCGGCTCCGGAATGGCTTTTGAATTCAGGAAGCTAAAAGAAGTTTATAACAAACCGGGCATACTGGACAACCCCGCCTGTGACAGAGAAGTGGATTTTGAAATGATGAAAGCCGGTATCACTGTCGAATATCTTGACAATGCACGGATACTCGATGAAAAAGTTTCACGGGCGCACGTTTATGAAAAACAACGGAGAAGATGGATGGAATCGCAGATAATCCATCTGCGACTATTTTTTTCCGGAAAAGAAAGAGTGGCGCACAAAACCAAAGACTACTGGAACAAATTATTCATCAATTTAATTCCACCACGAATAATATTTATTGCTCTTTTCGGATTTATATTTTGTATCTGCCTGCTGCAGAACATATTTCATTTCCATATTCTTGAACCTCCCGCCCGCGCATGGTCCGCGCTTTTTATCGCGTATACCGTTTCGATGCTGTTATCCATACCAAAGCATCTGTACACGGTAAAAACAGTACGCGCATTCCTGTATATCCCGATATTATTGTTTTCTTTTTTAAAAGCGGCCTTTAGCCTTAAACCGGCGCGGAAAGAATTTATACACACCCCCAAAGAGTTCCGGGATGAATAAAAGCATCCCGTTTAACGCATAACCATTATCGTTTAGTATAAATAATCCAGATTATTTCTTTTTGGCGCCTGGCCTATTGACATTGCTCGGGAAATTTTCTTCCTTTGAACTATGGAATCGAGCCGGGGGGCTATTCCATATATAGAAATCCGGAAACCTAGTTGTTTCGAAATCATTTATCCGTAAATCCAACCCATGAAGAACTGTACCTATGTTTTTAGGACCGTGCTGTGTGTATATTTATTCATGATCACCGGCCCGGGATTTTCTCAAAGCGCTCCTTTTACTCATCAGGGGCTTACTTCATCCACCGGGGATTTTCTCGGTTTCTTACAGTACAAACCTGCCGACTACGATCTCAATCCCAACACAAAATATCCGCTTATCATATTTCTTCACGGAATAGGTGAGAGAGGAAATGGGACAACCGATCTGGATAATGTATCATTAGTCGGCCTTCCGAGGATCATTCTGAAGGGTAATAAAATGAAGTTTACCTGGAATGGCAAAACAGAAACATTTATCGTGCTTGCACCGCAGTGCCCCGTAAAATATGGAATGTGGCCGTCGATCTTTGTAAATGAGCTGATAGATTATGCAAAGAATAATCTTCATATCGATGAAAACCGGATCTACCTTACCGGCCTGAGCATGGGCGGTGGCGGATCGCTCCGGTATATCTCAGACGATAAGCCCGACAATCCGAAAAGGATTTCTGCAGTGTGTACCATAGCCGCACCGTGCACTTTCAGAACCGGCCAGTATTCGGCCGATGCACATCTACCGGTATGGTGCTTTCATGCTGAAGACGATCCTACCGCATCTGTACAATGTACCAAAAATGCAATCGCTGGCCTTAATCAATGGAAGCTTTCACCCAAGCCACTTCTTGATCTATGGCCCACCGGCGGGCATGTTGTTTGGGACAGGGTTTACACAGACACGAATTATAAATACCAGGGCGTTGTAAATATTTATGAATGGTTCCTGGGTCAGAATAAAACGTTGCCCGTAAATATTCTGCCGGTAGCAAAAGCTGCAAATACTTCAACAACTACAGGCACAGGAATCGCAACGCTGGACGCCTCCGCTTCTACAGACGCCGATGGAAAGCTCGTGCGGTTTGTATGGAAAAAGATATCCGGCCCCAATGCAGGTACGATCACTACCGTAATGGGCCCTTCTTCCAAAACGACAGTGACAGGCCTGAATCTTTCAGGTACATATAAATATGCGGTGTTTGCCGTCGACGACAGGGCGGCGTTTACCT
>JBGAJL010000136.1:1970-8667 GCA_044224935.1 Flavitalea sp. | reverse complement strand
GCAGCCATTTTTAAGTTTTCGTTTCTAACTTATCAATGGTGTGCCCATTCGATCTTGTCAAGATCAACACCTTCTTTATACATTTCCCACAAGGGGCTCATTTCTCTTAATTTGTTCACTGTATTCGAAACCTGTTCAATTGTATAATCGATCTGCTCTTCGGTAGTGTAACGCCCCAGGCCAAAACGCAGTGAGCTGTGCGCCAGGTCATCGCCCAATCCCAGTGCCTTCAGCACATAGGAAGGTTCGAGGGAAGCAGACGTACAGGCTGATCCGGAGGATACGGCAATATTTTTATTAAAGCCCATCATCAATCCTTCTCCTTCCACATATTTAAACGAAATATTACTTACATGGGGAAGCCGGTGTTCCGTGCTGCCGTTTACATATGCTTCTTCCAGCTTCATTAATGCATTTTCCAGCTTGTCACGCAGTGCGCTGATACGTTTTGTTTCTGTTTCCATTTCCTGTATGCACAACTCGGCCGCTTTTCCGAAACCTACGATACCGGGAACGTTCAGCGTTCCGCTGCGCATGCCTCTTTCATGGCCGCCACCGTCCATCTGAGCGGTCACTTTCACACGTGGATTTTTTCTTCTTACATACAAAGCGCCCACACCTTTGGGTCCATACATTTTATGTGCAGAGAACGCCATCAGGTCGATGCCGTCTTTAATCACGTCTACCGGAACTTTTCCAACGGCCTGCGTTGCATCGGTAAAGAACAGCACGCCATGCTTTTTTGCGATAGTGCTGATTTCCTTTACAGGCTGCACGGTACCAATCTCATTATTGGCATACATAATCGCAATAAGGACGGTGGTTGGTTTGATAGCTGCTTCCAGTTCGGCCAGGTCTACAAGACCGTCGGGTTTCACCTGCAGGTAGGTAACTTCTCCGCCTTCTTTTTCGATGTGCTTGCAGGTATCGAGTACGGCTTTGTGCTCCGTAACCGCAGTGATGATATGATTGCCCTTGCTGGCATACATATCGAACACCCCTTTTATTGCAAGATTGTCGGCTTCCGTAGCGCCTGACGTAAAAATAATTTCTTTAGGATCGGCATTCACTAATTTAGCAACCTGCTCACGGGCATAGTCGACGGCTTCTTCCGCCTGCCATCCGAAAGGGTGGTTGCGGCTGGCAGAGTTGCCGAAATGGTCGGTGAAGTATGGGATCATCGCCTCCACCACCCGCGGGTCGCAGGGCGTTGTGGCATTATGGTCTAGATAGATAGGAAATTTCAACATATTCTCGTCAATTTAACATCCATTGTGGATAAGTGCAAAATTACATGAAAATAGAACACATAGGCATTGCGGTTAAAGATCTTGCAACATCTGTTCCGCTATTCGAAAAGCTGTTAAATAGTCAGTGTTACAAGACAGAAACCGTCGAATCGGAGCACGTAACGACCGCTTTTTTCCGGGCGGGGGCCACCAAGCTGGAATTGCTCGAAAACAGGGGGAATGCGGGAGTGATCGCTTCCTTTATCGAAAAAAAGGGCGAAGGCATACATCATATCGCTTTCGAGGTTGAAGATATACGGGCGGAGATGGAACGGCTTGCGGGAGAAGGGTTCATACTGCTCAACAAGGAGCCAAAGCGCGGAGCGGATAACAAGATGGTTTGTTTCCTGCATCCAAAAGGAACAAACGGGGTGCTGATTGAATTGTGTATGGAAATCAGGTAGCTACCTCCTATGGGTGTTGAAACGGATGTTGGCTCAACTAGCTTTCGCCATTTTCTGCGATTTTCAAAAGGCCGAGTTTTTCCAGGGCGATGGCGGCCGCTACCTGGCTGGCATCTTTTTTATTGTAGGCCCGGGCCTCGGCGATGAGCTCCCCGTTTACTACGGCTCCGATAGTGAACAATCTTCTGCCCGATTCAACTTTTTCATTGAGCGTTTCAAATTCGAGGTTCTTGCCGTTTTTATTGGCCCAGCCATATAGCTTATTCTTATGGTTGATTTCCAGGTTTTCGAGATCTTCCATAAACAAATGTGGGATAATCATTCTTTCCAGTACCCAGGTTTGGGTTTTCCTGAATCCCTTGTCGAGATAAATGGCGCCCACCAGCGCTTCCAGCGTGTTGCCGAAGATCTGGCTAATCTTTAATGAGTTATCAAACCGGTTGAACAGGGTGATTTTTTTCAGCCCCATTTTAATCGCAATCTCGTTGAGCTTGTTGCGGTTCACCATTTTACTTCTCATCTCGGTGAGAAAGCCCTCTTCCCGGTAAGGATATTTTTTAAAAAGAAAATCGGCGATGATGCCGCTGAGAATAGCGTCGCCGAGATATTCGAGCCGTTCGTTGTTTTCATCTGCGCTGTCGCGTACAGAACGGTGTGTAAGGGCCGCTTTGTACAGTCCCTGCTTGACAGGTGCAAATCCAAGCACGTTGCGGAGATTTTTTCTGAACGCAATGCGGTTTTTCTGCTTTACTATAAGCCGGTCAAGGATTCCCACAAATACAATCTACAAATTAGTTTTCATCCATGCATATTTGTTTTTCAACGTCGGCCGGTGCGCCGATTGGGCCCGCACTACTGCTCCGGTTCATATTTCTTCACGATCACACAGGCATTATGGCCGCCAAAACCAAAAGTGTTGCTCAGGGCTGCCCGCACGGTGCGCTTTTGTGCCTTTCCGAAGGTAAAGTTGAGCCTGTTGTCGAGATTGGGATCGTCGGTGAAATGGTTGATGGTCGGGGGCACGATATCGTCTTGTACCGCCATGATGCAGGCGACTGCTTCCAGCGCTCCGGCTGCACCCAGGCAATGGCCTGTCATGGATTTGGTGGAGCTGATATTGATCCTGAACGCCTGTTCGCCAAATACGTCCATGATGGCTTTTACCTCTGCCACGTCTCCGAGGGGAGTAGATGTGCCGTGCGTATTGATATAATCAAGATCGCCGGGTTGCATGCCCGCATCGTCCAACGCGGCCAGCATCACATTTTTCGCGCCCAGTCCTTCTGGATGAGGAGCGGTGATATGATAGGCATCGGCTGTGGCGCCGGTTCCCACGATTTCAGCATATATTTTTGCGCCTCTTTTCAGGGCGTGATCGAGTTCCTCAAGCATAAGTGAGCAGGCGCCCTCTCCCATTACGAAGCCATCGCGGTCGTTGTCGTAGGGGCGACTGGCCGTTTGAAAATCGTCGTTTCGTTCGCTGAGCGCTTTCATGGCGTTGAAGCCGCCCACGCCTGCTTCGCTGATCACACTTTCAGAGCCACCGGCCAGGATGATATCCGCCTTACCCAACCGGATAAGGTTAAAAGCTTCCATGATGGCATTGGTAGACGATGCGCAGGCGCTGACTACGGAGAAATTCGGGCCGCGGAAACCGTGGCGCATCGAAATATGCCCGGCTGCAATGTCCAGGATCATCTTGGGGATGAAGAAAGGATTATATCTCGGGGTGCCATCACCTTTGGCGAAATTGATCACTTCTTCCTGGAAGGTGATCAGGCCACCTATGCCGCTGGCGAAAACCACGCCGATACGATCGGGGTTAACATTACCCTCTGCTATTCCTGCGTCTTTAACGGCCTCATCGCTCGAGGCCAAAGCGGTTTGCGTAAAGCGGTCCAGCTTCCGGGCCTCTTTTTTTTCGAGGTAGTTGAGCGGGTCAAAATTCTTTAGTTCGCAGGCAAAGCGGGTCTTAAATTTTGATGCGTCGAACTGGGTAATAAGGTTGGCCCCGGAAACCCCGTCAACAAGGTTTTTCCAGAAATCCGGCAGATTATTGCCAAGGGGTGTAATGGCTCCTATACCAGTTACAACAACACGTTTAAGTTTCATCATAAAGATATTTCTATGGGCTTACCCGATCCGGAGTAAGAACAAATCCGCTTTAGCTGCAGTGCTGCTAAAGCGGATGAAGATGTATAGGTTCTGAACCAGGGTCTACTTAGCATGTTCTTCCAAGTAAGCAATTGCCTGCCCTACGGTGGTGATCGTTTCAGCCTGTTCATCTGGAATGGAAATATTGAATTCCTTTTCAAATTCCATAATCAGTTCTACGGTGTCTAAAGAATCAGCCCCTAAATCGTTAGTAAAAGAAGCCTCATTGGTAACTTCTGCTTCTTCAACTCCTAACTTGTCAACTATGATTTTTTTTACCCTGGTTGCGATGTCTGACATTTTTGTAAAGTTTAGTTACGGCTGCAAAAATATAGTTTTTGGGATAATCTCAACAAAACCTCCCTATTAATTATCCGGACGCTTAAAATGTAATTCTTATATTGCAATAACCAAACCATCAAAAATTCTATTTTCCGGGTATGGCTTTAAAACTGATAGATCATGGATCACCCGAATATTCGCAAATGGTTCAGCTGCGGATGGATATCCTGCGCAAACCCCTTGGGCTAAGTCTCACCCCCGAAGAACTTGAAAAAGAAAAGGATGAGATACTGATTGCCGCCTTTGAAGAAGAGAAGATGCTGGGATGCTGCATGCTGATCAAGGGCGAGCCCGGCACCGTGAGGCTCAGGCAGATGGCCGTGCTGAACAATCTCCAGGGTAAAGGCATAGGGAGGGCCCTTATGCAGTTTGCCGAAAACATCGCCCGCGACCGCGGCTTCCGCCATATCATGATGCATGCACGAAAAACAGCAATAGGCTTTTATGAAAAATTAGGATACGAGGTGGTGGGTACGGATTTCGTAGAAGTCACCCTGCCGCATGTGATTATGCGAAAACAATTGCTTACCTGATCCCGGTTATTTGATCAGCCGTATGGCAAACGGATATTTATACAATTTGCCTTCGCTGGCCCGGATGGTAGCTATAATGATAAGCACCAGCGCAGAGATGCCCAAAAGCGCCATCAGTAAAAATCCGATCAGTACAAACGCCAGTATCACGCAGATGATATAGCAGATGATGAGGGTGATCTGGAAATTCAGCGACTCTTTCGCATGGGCAACCGAAAATGCAGAATCGGCCTTGTCCTTCCCCATCAGGTAAATTACCAGCGGTGCAATGAATCCGCATACCAGCGTAAGAATGTGCGCCAGGATGGCTCTTGTTTTGTCATCACTGGAAGGCGGAATAAAAGGTGTTTCCTCTGTTCCGAGAATGGTGTTTTGTTCGGTCATTGTAAAGGGAGTTTCTTCAAGTTATGCATTTCTTCTGAAAAACCTTTCCGGAGATTCCGGAATATGAGCCGCCCGGATATCCACCTGGCTTTCAGAATTCACTACCCTTTTTTTACAAAAGCATTCATGTCCCTTAAAAATTTCAGTATCTGCTGCATGCTTCGCATATCGTCGACAATCAGCATAAATAACTTACCATTTTGCCTGAGCCGCGCCTTGTTGGTTTGTTTTTGAATGAAGGTTAGAATATGCTGGAACACCGCAGATTCAAAATAGGGAGACACGGGATTGCCGACGAAAAAACACTTAAGCGTTTCGTCTTTGAGAAGTAAACGCTCAAAGCCCAGTTCCACGGCCAGTTGCCTGCACCTGACCGTATCGAACAGGTCGGCCACCTGCTGTGGCGCCGGGCCGAACCTGTCCTGCAGTTCCGACTCGAACTCCCGCAGCTCCTCTTCGCCGTTGCAACTGTCGAGGCGGGTATAAAGGGATAATCGCTCGGTGATACTTTCCACGTATGCATCGGGGATCAGTATTTCAAGATCCGTTTCGATGGTGCAATCCTGCACATAATCTTCCTGCTTCGCTATTTCTTCTTTAAATAAATTCCGGAACGAGGTGCGCTTTAATTCTTTTATGGCTTCGTCCAGGATCTTCTGGTACATTTCAAAACCGATCTCGGCCATGAAGCCGCTTTGCTCACCGCCCAGCATATTTCCCGCGCCACGGATATCGAGGTCGCGCATGGCGATCTGAAAGCCACTGCCCAACTCGCTGTGCTGCTCCAGCGTCTGCAATCGTTTGCGTGAATCATCCGGCAGGGTACTCACCGGCGGCGCCAGCAGGTAACAGAACGCTTTTTTATTGCTTCTTCCCACCCTGCCCCTTAACTGGTGCAGGTCGCTTAATCCAAAATGATGGGCATTGTTGACAATGATCGTGTTCACATTGGGAATATCCACGCCGCTCTCCACGATATTTGTACAAACGAGCACATCGTATTTTTTATCGATGAAATCGAGTATCCGCTCTTCCAGTTCATTGCCATCGAGCTGTCCATGCGCGAAGCCGATGCTCAGATCCGGGCATAAATTTTTGATCATGCCCGCCATTTCCGCCAGGCCCAGCACGCGGTTATGAATGAAAAACACCTGGCCGCCCCGCTCCGTTTCAAAATATATTGCATCGCGGATAAAATCGGGATTGAACACCTGCACCTCGGTTTGGATAGGCTGCCGGTTGGGTGGGGGCGTATTGATAATGCTGAGATCCCTTGCCCCCATCAAACTGAACTGAAGTGTTCTTGGGATAGGTGTGGCCGTTAGGGTGAGGCAGTCGACGCTGGTTCGTAAGGTTTTGATTTTTTCTTTATGCCCGACGCCGAATTTCTGCTCTTCATCAATTACCAGTAGGCCGAGGTCCTTGAATTTTACATCTTTTGCAAGTAACCCGTGCGTGCCGATGATGATATCAATTTTTCCTTCTTCGGTTTTTTTAAGCGTTTCTTTTTTCTCTTTGGTTGTTTTGAAGCGATTGATATAATCCACCGTTACAGGAAAATCTTTCAGTCTCTCCTTAAATGTTTTGTAGT
>JBGAJL010000136.1:0-1954 GCA_044224935.1 Flavitalea sp. | reverse complement strand
CTGGAAGGCGAGTATAGTAGTAGGAACCAACACGGCCGCCTGTTTTCCATCGACACAGGTTTTGAATGCCGCCCGGATAGCAATTTCCGTTTTCCCGAATCCCACATCCCCGCAAACGAGGCGGTCCATTGGGGAAGAGCTCTGCATATCTTTTTTCACATCCTCGGTCGCCTTTGCCTGGTCGGGAGTGTCTTCATAAATAAACGAAGCCTCCAGTTCGTTCTGCATATAATTATCCGGCGAATGAGCAAAGCCGGTTTGCGCCTTGCGCTGCGCATATAATTGGATCAGGTCGAATGCGATTTCCTTGACCTTCGCTTTTGTCTTCTCTTTTAATTTGGCCCAGGTATCGCTGCCTAATTTATTCACTTTGGGAACAGAGCCTTCCTTGCCGGTGTATTTCGATATCTTATGCAGGGAACTGATGTTCACATATAAGATATCGCTGTCTTTATAAATAATTCTTACCGCTTCCTGCAACACGCCGTTTACTTCCAGTTTTTGCAGGCCGCTGTACACGCCCACGCCATGATCGATATGCGTAACATAATCGCCCGGCTGCAACTCTCGTAAGGTACGCAGCGTAAGCGCCTTGCTTTTGTTATAGGCCTGTTTGACTTTGTATTTATGATATCGCTGGAATATCTGGTGATCGGTGTAGCATACCGCTTTGATATCTTCTTCGATAAATCCTTCGTGTATCGAAATGGGTATAGGGATAAAATTGATCTCTACTTTCAGGTCTTCGAAAATACTGTGCAGCCGCTCGAGCTGTCTTGCATTTTCAGCGAAAATATAGAGGCCGAATCCTTTTTTCTCCCATTCTTTCAGGTCCCGGATAAGAAAATCGAATTTCCTGTTGAAAGCCGGTTGCTGCCGTGTATGAAATTCTATCTCATAGCTGTTGTGCCAGGTGGACCTCAGCCCGAATTCAACCGTATGTTTTGTTTTTAATTGTTCCTCCAGCTCCCCCGCGCTGATAAAATCGGCAGGCGTTAATTTTATTCTTTCGGCCGGATTTTCGCTCTCCGCAGCCGCGGGCTTGAGCGCAAGAAACAATTGCAGGTCTTCCTGCTGCGTAAGCAGCCTGTCGTGTATTATTTCCCAGTCCTGCATCCATACAACGGTATTTTCAGGGAGAAAATCGATAAGAGAAATTTTATGGCCCTCGCTGAACTGTGTTTCTACATTGGGGATAATGTTCACCTGCACCAGCTTTCTTTCACTAAGCTGTGTTTCAGGATCAAATATTCTTATACTATCGATATCATTTCCGAATAATTCGATGCGGTAGGGTTTTTCATTACCGAAGGAATAGATATCGAGGATACCGCCACGCAAAGCAAACTGTCCCGGCTCGTAAACAAAGTCGGATCGTTCAAAGCCGTAGTTCACCATTTTCTCCATCAGTTCATCTACCCGGATCGTCTCGTTCACCTGCAGGTGAATAATATTGTCCGAAATCGTTTCGGGCAATACCACCTTCTCATGCAATGCCTCGGGGTAGGTGACGATTATTTTCTTATTTCCGCCGGCGGTCAGTTTTGTTAATGCTTCCGTGCGAAGCATTATATGACTGCTGTTGAGCAGGCTGAAATTTTTGCGGTTGCGGAAGGAAGAAGGAAAATAAAACAGGTCCAGGGCACGGGTCAGGCTCTCGATGGTGTTCTGCAGGTAGGCAGCCGATTCGGCATCATCACAAACGATCAGGTGATTCAGCGACGCATACTGCGGATGCTGAAAAACAGAGGAGACCAGGAAGGCAGCGGCGCTGCCATGGAGATTCCGGCAATAAATATGCTGGGGACCGGACATAGATAACCTGTCCGCCAGTTGAAAAAGACGGGGATTATCTTTTGAAAAAGATTCTAACAGCGACTGCAGATTCATAACAGCGATGCAAAGGTAAGATGCTGCCCGATTTAATTTGATTTTTTAAACAACGGATTAAAAG
>JBGAJL010000135.1:0-8833 GCA_044224935.1 Flavitalea sp. | reverse complement strand
TATATAGTGTTAACAGGTATTTCATAAACAAATGCATTAATGTCAGATTATTTAAAAGAAACGTTTACTCCTATGTTCACAGAACGCGTTCTTGGATAAAAAGCCCGGCCGCCATAAGTGACGTCTATCCTGCCCAGGTTCACTTCGGGATCCAGACCGGTATATTTTGTTATCACGAACAGGTTGGATCCTGTAATAAACAGCGACAGGTTATTAAGCGCATCGACATTCCGGAAAGTATAGGTAAGCGTTGCATTATCAAGCCTGAGATAAGAGCCATCTTTCAGCCACAGGTCCGATGCGATCAACTGGTCGCGAATACCGTTGGTTAATGCGTCCTTTGAAACATTTGCACCGGGTAGCCTGGTATAGTTGGAAATAAGAGAAGTTGTGTTATCGAATATTTTTCCGCCACTCACGCCCCGAAGGAAGAAATTAAAGCTCCAGCTCCTGTAACTGAACGTGTTGCTGATGCCATAATTAAAGTTAGGACTGGGATCGATATAGCGACTGATTTCATCCGATAACTGGCTGGAAGGAACCTGCCCTTCTTTACGGTCATCGTACATTTGAATGCCCTGGTCATTTATGCCCACAAAATGAGGAAGAAAAAATACGTTGGGCGTATAACCTTCCTGAAGATAGGTGATAGGATTGAAGGCATAGCCTCTTCCAGTCGGATAGCCGGAAGGAATATGGTCGGTAGACAGTTGGAACCCTGCGTAGGAACCCGAAAGGCTTAGGATGCGTGTCTTAAGAAATGTTATCTGGCCGCTGGCGTTCCATGAAAAATCGGGACGCTTCACGAGGCTTGCATTCAATTGCAGCTCCACGCCTTTATTGCTCATGGTTCCCACGTTGGCAAGCATCGATCCCACATAAAAAGGCGGAACAGGAACAGAATAAGTGAACAGCAGGTTCTTTGTTTTGTCGTTGAACACATTAATGCTTCCATTCAGTTTTTCACTGAACAGTGAGAATTCGACTCCTATGTTTTTACCATGCCGCTCTTCCCATTTCAGATCTTTATTCTGGTTCTGGTTAGGAGTGTATTGTTGCCTGAAAGTTCCGCTTGCGCCATCGTAATAATTGCCCGCACCTCCCAATGAAAGGAGAGTGTTATATGGTGTGATGGCTTCCTGATTGCCGGTGACTCCATATCCTGCCGTTATTTTTAATTCGCTGATCCAGTCTACGTGTTTCAGAAAATCTTCCCGGCTCAGCCTCCATGCCGCAGACACAGAAGGGAAATTGCCCCAACGATTGTTTCTTCCGAATTTGGAATTGCCCCAACGATTGTTTCTTCCGAATTTGGACGAGCCGTCTCTTCTGAAGCTGGCAGTGATATAATATCTTGAATCATAGTTGTAAGCGACTCTTCCCAGTACAGAGGCAAGCTTGAACTCATCTTTATAAGAAGAAATCGCATTGTACAGCGCGTTGCCTGTTTCAAGCGCATTGTCTTCCAGGTCTTCCACCAGGTAATCCTGCCCGCTCGCAGAATATGTGTTATATGTGAAATAATTATACTCGAATACGGCAGTGGCTGAAAGCGTATTTCTGCCCTTTTCCAGGAAATAGTCGGCATGAGTTATCAGTCTTTTCGAATCACGGTTCTGAGCCGACCTGGAGCCGTTATTGATATTACCTACGCCCGGCAGTTCAGGTTGAAAGAATGAATATTGGCGGTTGTATTTCGACAATGCCCCGGTTACTCCCAGCTTAAGATGCTTTAGCAGGCTATAGTCGATGCTTGATGAGAAAATATTGAAACTTTCATTGGATACATTTTTTTCCATCATCTGCATCGCAACGGGATTCTGTTGCGCCCAATCGAAGAAAGCAAAATAAGAACCATCATCATTATAAACCGGATAAGTGGGTGGAGAATTAGTAGCATAAGAAAAAATGTCGTAATGCGCATATTTACGGTTCGTGCTGGAACTGATGATGCCGGCCTTGATAACCAGTTTATCATTTAAAGCCTTTTTTTCAGCATTGAAATTAAGTCTTGTTTCCTGCCTTCCGGAGTTGATAACGATAGCCCGTTGGTCAATATACGTTCCACTTGCACGGAAATTGAATTTATCTGTGCCTCCTGAAATGGCAAGATTATGCGTTTGGGTCAGGCCTGTTCTGGTAATTGCATCGAACCAATCGGTATTACCCCCCTTGTCATAATACTGGGCAGCATCGCTGATGGCCTCTTTATATTCTTCCGCGTTGAGCAGGTCATATTTTTTTGCCAGTTTGTCGAATGCCACTATGCCGCTGTAATCGACCTGTGATTTGCCGGCACGGCCCTTTTTCGTGGTTACCATGATAACACCGTTTGCTGCGCGTGAACCGTAAATGGCTGAAGCGGATGCATCTTTCAGCACATCATAGGAAACGATGTCGCCGGGCGAGAGGTAAGACAACTGGTTAGGATCATCAAGCGGAATACCATCTATTACGATCAGGGGCGTTTGCCCGCCGGTGAGTGATGCCTGTCCCCTGAGCCTTATGATAAGCTCGCCATTGGGATCTCCATCCGGTTGTGTAACCACCAGTCCGGCAACCTTACCCTGCAATTGCTGGATAGGCCTTATGTTGATGCCCTTATTAAAATCTTTTGTGGTAACACTGGCGATAGCGCCTGTGACGTCTTTTCTTTTCTGAGTGCCATAGCCGATCACCACTATGTTATCCAGATCGAAATTCTTTGGGCTCAGTGATACGACCAGCAGGCCCTGTTCGTCTTTAGATATATTACTAAGTGCGGATGATGTCCCTCCGTTAAGCATAGAAGTGAGGTCGGCAACCTTCACTTCCAATGCAGCGTAACCGATGGAAGAAAAGACCAGGGTAGCAGATAAAGGAATATTATTCAACGTAAAAATTCCATTGATGTCCGAACTTGTTCCGATTTTCTGTCCTTTTATTGAAACCGACACCGACCCGATCGGTTCTTTTGTTTCCGCATTTATTACTGTACCCGAAATATTGGCGTCAGGAATTTTGTCTCTCGATAGTTCAACCGAAAAATTTACCGTGTCGGGAGATTTCCTGAAAAGCATGATTGTTCTGTCCTCGATAGTGTATCCCAATGGCCGGTCTTTGAATATGGCCTTAAGAAAATCGTCCAGCGGAATTTTTTTCACCGAAATGGAAATGGGCATAATTCCCTCCAGATCAACCCGGTTGGAGAACACAACGAAGCCTGTTTGCTTTTTAATTGCAGAGAACACTTTTTTAAGCGGCGCATTCCTTTCAGAGAAGGAAATGTTTTGTGAAGAAGTTTTTGCCGATACATGCAAGCAAAAACCAAGCAAGAGACAGGAAGTAAGTCTCATAATAAGCAGGGTTTTGGACAGTAGCCGGAACGGGAAACGCACACGGCTACGGTTAGCAGTTTTTTGCATAAATTGCATTGGTTTGGTTGTTAACAATTATCGTTTCAGACCGAGATTGCCTAACCCGAACTATTTTCCGGAAGCAGGTTAGAGCGCTTCCGGATTTTGTTACAGGGTCGTTTGGTTATTTTGATTTAATATTTTTATTAATCGGAATCAGGGCAACACAACAAGCCGTTTTCCTTCTTCGATACGAAAATGAACCCTTGCTTTTTCAAGGCCCTTCAATAGTCCTGCAAGACTTATATTCCTGCTCATTTCCCCTACGAAGTAGATGTCAGGCACTCCTTTTTCGTACACCACATCGATATCATACCAGCGGGCCACCTGCCTCATTACTTCCTGCAGGTTCGCATCGTCGAAATTGAAGAAACCGTTTTTCCAGGCCATCACTTTTTCAACATCTGCATTCTCTATCGCGATTGACGGCTGATGTTTTTTATTCTTATACGATAACGGAACCTGTCCCTGTTCGCCCGGCTTCAGCACAACGGACCTGGCGGATATACTGCCCTCATGATCGTATTTTGAAGTAAGTTTCACCGATCCTTCAAGGAGTGTTGTCTTCACGAAAATTTCATCGAGATAGGAATTAATATTAAAGCGTGTTCCAAGCACCTCTATCTCTGTTGAATTATCCGTTGCCACCCTGAAAGGTTTCCCTTTTATCTTTTCAACTTCGAAATAGGCCTCACCGGTTAATGTAACGCGGCGTTCGGCATCATCAAAAACGGTAGGATAAGTAATCGAGGAAGCCGCATTGAGCCATACCCTGGAGCCATCAGGCAATACCAGTTCAAACTGTCTTCCTTTAGGAGTCGACATCGTATTGTATTCCGTGCTTCCTGCTTTCCTGCCTGTTGCATTATAAGCCAGCCTGTTATTTTCTAAAACGATGCGGGTTCCATTCTCATCTGCAACCGTCCCGTTGCCCAAACCGTCAAGAACTATTTTCCGGCCATCGGAAAGAGTAAGCACAGCCCCTTCACGGCCCGGCGCTATCTCGTTAGAAGGAGATGCCTTTTTCACCACATCGCCCTGGGTTTCTACTGGCCGCGGGTTGGAAAACAGCACAACGGCGATCATCATCCCCATTATGGCAACCATTGAAGCGGCGGCGACCCACCGGCCAATGAAGCGGGAGCGCACTTTCCCGGAAGCACCTGAATTACTTTCAATACCGCCGGCGTAGGGTTTCCCATCCAGCCTTCCCGCAATAATGCCAAAAATCCGTTCCCTGTGGGCAAGCTCCGTCAAGCCTAATTCATCCGGAATAACAACCGGGGTATTATCCTCATGGTTGTACCATGCCATATACTCATCCTTCTCTTCAGAGGTAATCGTTCCGGCAAGCCACTTGAGCCCGAGTTCCTGTAGTCTTTTATTCAATTCTTCGTTTTCCAACTGAAAAAGGATGGTCTATAAATACAGTGTATTCTCACAACACCTGTTCCCAGTGAAAAAGAAAAAAATAATATTAAAATGGCATTAGGCCAAGCCCGGCTCCATTTCCAACAGACATAATACCATCTCTCAATATAAATCCTCCCGCCACTACATCCCTGGAGAGGTCCAGGCTGCCGTCAAGATCAATAAATGCAGTGTTGCTGCAAGCAAAAGCTGTATGTAATGCCGCAGTGATACTTATAAGGCTCTCATCATTACATCCCCACATCAACCCGATATCGCTGTTCAGTGCAGTGCCGGCGATTTTCAGTGCCTGCGTAATGCCGCCACATTTCATCAGCTTAATATTAAAATAGCCACATACCTTCGGTGGAAGAGAAAGCGACTCAGCATCACGCGTGTCTATTAATGATTCATCGGCAGCCACTATTTTTTTTATAGGATCAGGTAGCCCGGTCATTATTTTTTCATCGCCTCTTTTCAAAGGCTGTTCAATTAAAAGAATATTCAATGATTGCGTATTCCTGTGAAACGCCAGGAGCTCTTGTTCATTATATCCCTGGTTGGCATCAACAATAATATCGACCGTATATCCAAAAACCTCCCTTAGCCTGGCTATCCTCTCGATATCCTCCCCAGGAGATCTGCCCAGCTTAACCTTTAATATTTTAAATTTTTTTCCGATATATTCCTTTGCTTCTTCTATGGTTTCTTCAACATTCTTTATTCCAATGGTTATGGAAGTTGGCATCGATCTTATTTTCTGTCCCAGGTAAGCCGCCAGCGGCATCTTTATTCCCTGGCAAAAAAGATCATACAGCGCTATTTCCATACCTGTACGGGCCGTTACACTTGCAGCAAATTTCTTTTGCACCTCTCCGCATAATGAATCAATTTCATTGATATCCTTTCCTATCAGCCATTCAATATTTCCAGGCGCTAATACATTTATTGCATCTTCCAATTTCTCTCCCACAACTTCATAGCTGGGATTAAAGGCACCATATCCACGCAAACCATTATCTGCCACCATTTCAATTATCCCATTTTCCACGTAATCAACCGTTTTAAATGCAATGGTATAAGGTCTGGCAATGGACAGGTTCTCCTTTCTTATATTGATTTCAGCGATTCTCATTCATATTAGTTTCAACAGGCCGGGCCGTGTGATCAAAATCTTTGATATAATTATTAACCGCTTCGGTAAGGCGCTGCATACCTTCCTCAAGGGGAAGGATAACCGGAATTTTGTATAATGCTTCGTACTGTTTTTGATAATTGAACGCTTCTTCAGCAGAGAGATTTTTAGTATTGAGGGTTATAGCGATCACCCTCGAATCGAATAGCTGAATAGTATCCAATTCCTTTTTCAACGATATTTTTATTCCCGTATGCTCATGGCCATTGTAGTATTTGCGGACAGGCGCATGCTGAAGAATGACGCCTTTGCACCGGGCCGATAATAAAAATTCCGATCCGCACGGGCCGCTGGGATTATATAAAGCCGATTGGCCTTCGATAAAAATTACATCGGGAGAAGTATCTTTATAACAGGCAACCACAGCATTTTCAAGTTCACCAGAGATAAAGTCATTATAGGTAGAATCCAGTATAAATCCATATTCATGGCCCTGCAACCAACCTGTTTGTCCTGTAAAGATCATTTTCGCCTTCACCCCCTCTTTTATCATGGCCTCGGTGATCATGCACGACGTTGTCCGTTTCCCCAGTGCACAGTCTGTTCCCAAAACAGCGATAACCGGGCATTTAACATTCATAATCTCACCGGACCAGAATTTCAATTCACTTTTTGCCCTGGGCTTGCGTATATCTATTAATTCCACGCCGTGCTGATCGGCAAGCATTTTTATTTCGGGAATATCAGAAAGAAAGTCATGCAGCCCTGAAACAATGGAAATCCCGCCCTTGATTGCCTGCTTTATCTCCTCAATCATAGAAAGAGGTATTTTTCCGCCTGCGATTGCCACGCCAATTATTGCATAATCGGCTTTGCATTCAGCACTGGCAATGAAATCGTTCACGGAAGCATAAACTTTAATATTACGATGCACTTTATCCAGCAGATAGCCCGCATCCCTGCCCGCAAAGTTTTCATCTATTACTCCCACAATGGTATAACGCGATCCCGTTCTTATTAACCCATGAGCCGTCTTGGCATCAGACTGGTTCAATATCCCTGCAGTAAGCAAAATGGCGTTGTGTTTTGGGTTCATGATCTGTTGTTTAACATCGAACGATGCTTCAAAATAAAATAAACATTTTTATTTAAAAAAATAAATATTTCAATATTTATATTGATTTTATAAAAATGCGTTAACTTGGCAATGTCAACCAATCCAACTGGCAATGAGAATAGTTCTTCATTTCCGGCTTCAACCAACCAACGTTATATGGATTTTTTTAAGAAAATCGATTTAGAGTCCCTGCCAAAGAAAAAATATATTGTCATCAAGTATATTCTCGATCATGCCGACGAGATTGTACTGATGAACACAACCGACCTCGCCGAAAAACTCAATGTGGACCCGGTTACGATTATCAAAGCCTGCCAGGACATTGGATTAAAAGGTTTTCACGATCTCAAGAAAAAACTGAAGACAAGCAGGCGGGCGCTTCCCCAGCAAACGCCAATAGATAAATTTTTAAGTGAATTCGAAATAAATACAACTGCAGAAGAGGCAATCAGGAATGCATTGTCGCGCGATCTGCAGATGCTTACAGGAACTATAGAGAAAGTATCGTTTGAAAAAATTATTCAAACATGCGAAGAGATTATCAAATCCCAGCAAACCTATATTATAGGACTAGGATATATCGGGAACGTGGCCAATTATTTATTAAGCCTTATTCGTTCACATATCCCGCAGGTTCATGCCATCACAGAATATAACGGCATGCTCTTCGATTATATGTGTCATTTTAAAAAGGATGATGTGGTAATCGCAATCGGCTTCGATAATTGCCAGAATCAGACAATCAGGGCATTTAAAAAAGCAAAAGAAAGGGGTGCCACCACGATAGCGCTTACAGACAGCGAATTTTCGCCACTGTGTAAATACAGTAAAATCGAACTGCTTGTGCATACCGCACCGAACTATTTCTTAAGCCCGTTAATAGGTGCGTTCAGCTTATGCAACGCGATCCTGCATTGTATAGTGGAAATGACAAAACCGGAATCAACAAGAAGATCAACTGCATATAAAAAATTATTGCATGAAGAAAAAGTATATTACCAAAGTTAGCTTTCTGATCCTTGCTTCCCTGTGCCCGCTGGCGGCACTTAAAGCCCAGCATTCCACTGAGGCGGGCCGGTTTGCACCAATTGCAGGTATCGACAACCCTGTATATGCCTTCATGGCAGAGGCCAATGTTCCAGGCTTATCATTGGCAGTCACAAAAAATGAAAAAATAGTTTATCTCAGGGGATATGGCTATGCAAACCGCGAAACAAATGAAAAGATCACACCGGCAAGCCTTTTCAGGATAGCGAGTATTTCGAAGCCGATAACTTCAATTGCAATAATGAAGCTGGTGGAAGAAAAGAAAATATCGCTCGACGATAAGGTATTCGGGCCAAAGGGAATATTAAAAAATCTATACGGCAGGCTGCCCTATAAAAAAGAACTCACCAATATAACCATAAGACATCTGCTTCAGCATTTGGCTGGCGGATGGGGAAACAGTAGAAACGACCCCATGTTTACAGACCCCGCCCGCTCACAGGCAGAATTAATATCGTTCACGCTCGATTCATTTCCGCTTGAACATGCTCCCGGAACAAATTACGATTATTCCAATTTCGGCTATTGTGTTTTAGGCAGGGTCATCGAGAAAATCACGGGACAGCGTTATGAAGATTATGTAAAAACCACCATCCTGGAACCATGCGGGATAACGGATATGCTTGTTGGCGGTAATAAATTCGAAGACAGGAAAAATAATGAAGTGAAATATTATGGCCGGGGAAACGAAGATCCATATAAGTACAATATCGAAAGAATGGATTCTCA
>JBGAJL010000134.1:0-8984 GCA_044224935.1 Flavitalea sp. | reverse complement strand
CTTGTCTTCCACTTTGAAATACCGGCCTACGGCAACCGCTGCTAAAACATTCGGTAAATTATAGGCCCCTACCAGGTGCGTATCGATCTTTAATCCGTCCACCTGCAATTTCAAAAACGGCTCACCCTGGATTAAAGTATCGTTCTTACTTTCATATTTAATTATTTCAGTAATTCCCTTACTCATCTCCCGCAGATAGTCATAATCCCACATTACAAACGCGGCGCCGTTGTTTGCACGGAGAAAATCATATAGCTCTCCTTTTCCTTTTTTTACGCCTTCGTATCCGCCAAAGCCCTCTAAATGCGCTTTGCCCACATTGGTGATCAGCCCGTAACCGGGTAATGTATATAAGCAATACGATGCAATTTCACCCCGGTGGTTGGCGCCCATTTCTATCACCGCCATTTCAGCATCGGGTTTAATGCTGAGAATGGTTAACGGCACGCCGATATGATTGTTTAAATTTCCAACGGTGGTATATGTTTTATACGTGGTGCTCAGCACGGCATGTATCAGTTCCTTGGTAGTGGTTTTTCCATTGCTGCCCGTAATAGCCAGAAAAGGAATGTTCAGTTGATTCCGGTGCTGTAGGGCCAATTGCTGCAGGGTTTCCAGCACATTTTCGACAAGGATGGTATTGTTGATATGCTGGTAGGCAGGGTCGTCGATTACCGCGTAGGCCGCACCCATATTCAATGCTGTTTCTGCAAAAGCATTGGCATCGAAATTCGGTCCTTTTAACGCAAAGAACAGATCATCTTTTTTCAGTTTCCTCGTATCGGTCTGCACCGAAGGATATTGTTTGTATATCTCGTAAAGCTCAACAATGTTCATACAACAAATATAATAGTTACACCGCTGCCTGATTTTTACCGGGGGAAGATTTAGGGTAAATAAAAAAGACCCCGGATGAGGTCTTTTTTATTTAATAGTATTCGGAAATTATTTCTTTCGGTTGTTCTGTCTCCTGGTCTTATACTCGATGCCCGTTTTTCTTCCGTTTCCTTCAGGACTTCCCAGTCTGTCCATAGCGCAGCGGAAACCTACAGTGCTGCTGGACTGGTCTTCTTCAAGGAAGCGGCGTGTGCCCGGAGATAACCAGTAAGGCCTGTCGTTCCAGCTGCCACCTTTGATCACTCTCGATTTATCAGAGATCAATGTGGTCAGGCCATAACCGCGGCCTGCAGTGGAATCGTAGCTTACGCCTACCGTTAACGAATCTCCATCGAGATAGTTAATTACATTACCTCTCTGGTAATTACGGCGGTTTTTGCTCTCTTCGTCGGATACATATAATCTTTTTACGCGACCGAGGCTGTCTTTTTCAAATTCACCATCGGCGGTTTTATAATCCTTCTGAAATCTGTTACCCCGGTAAGGGGCTACATCGTCCACATCCACGAGTGATAGCGGGCGGTACACGTCGGCAACCCATTCGTTTACATTTCCCGACATATTATATAAACCAAATGCATTCGGATAGAAGGAGTTTACAGGTGCTGTGTACACGGCACGGTCGTTCAGGCCACCGGCAACGCCCATGTTATCACCGCTTCCGCGTTTGAAGTTGGCCAGGAAAGTACCCTGCCAGCTTCCGCGGCGCGTATCACGAAGGCCGTTGGCATTCTGGCTCCATGAATAGACCTGCTTGTTGGTGATCAGCTCTTCTCCGCGTTTTCCTTCCTTGCGGCTCACCTGCGGATTCTGACCTACGAGGCCGAGCGCTGCATATTCCCATTCTGCTTCGGTAGGAAGCCGGTATTCAGGTAATAAAATGCCGTCTTCGAAAGTCACCTGTGCTCTTGGTGTTCCGTTCGGGTTCTTTAAAGGATTTTTCTTTGAACGAACACCAGGGCCCGGTGTGGGGGTAGTTAATCCCAACAGGTAGGCTTTGGTGTTAAACGATTCGGAACCCTGTCCCTGAATATTCTTTAAAGTATTTTTATTGATGAACTGTTTGTCGATAAGCGCTTTTTCGTTTACGCGGTCCGTTCTCCAAAGGCAGAAATCGTGTGCCTGCTGCCAGGATACGCCCACAACGGGATAGTAGTTGTAAGACGGATGGCGGAAGTAGTATTCAACCAATGGCTCGTTGTACGCCAGCTCGGTGCGCCATACCAGGGTATCCGGCAAAGCTTTGTCGCGGATTTCCTTATATTCATCACCATCGAATACATTATTTATCCAATAAATATATTCGCGGTAATGGATGTTGGCCACTTCTGTACGGTCGATATAAAATGAGTTCACTGTTTTCCTCGTAGGAATATTATTCCAGTCGCTCATCACATCTTCTTCAGTGGAGCCCATGGTGAAGGTGCCGCCCTGCACGAACACGAGGCCGGGCCCGGTGCGCTCTTCTTTTTCGCGGGCCACCTGGTAGCCACCCATATTCTTGTCGTTGTAGTTCCAACCCGTCACATCCGACGTTTCGCTCTTCTTGCCAAACAGCTTGCTGTTCTTGCATGAAGTCGCAATTGCGGCGCAGGACGCCACTATAAGAAGGTTTTTCAGGTCATTAAATCGTATCATACCAGGTTCGTATTTTAGACATTAGATAGCAAATCACAACTTAAACGGGGACGGAAGCTTTATTATTGTGCGGACAGCGAATATAGACCATTAGCAGAAAATAACATGCCGGTCTGGCTGGCTGTTACGTTAATAATTAGCTATTTTTGCGCGCTTTATGGGAACATCCGGTTCCATTAAAAGTCCCCCATTTGGACAATAATATCCGTTATCCTCCGTTCGTGTCTGGAAGAAATCCGTGAAATAAAAGTTCCTGACATCAAGGACGTTATAAAAGATTAAAATTCTTGTATGAAACGAAAGACCATTAAGCTAGTTGCTTCCCTTTTCCTACTGAGCGGCCTCTCTGCCATCCAGGCACAGGATTCAATCAACGTGGTTACCACGGCTGTGCCCTTCCTGAGAATATCTCCGGATGCGCGTGCCGGCGGTATGGGCGACCTGGGCGTGGCAACGAGCCCCGATGCGAATTCCGGCTTCTGGAACCTGGCTAAAACGCCGTTCAATAAAAGCCAGTATGGGGTAGGGCTCACCTACACGCCCTGGCTGAAGGATCTTGGTCTTAATGACGTTTATCTCTTGTCTTTTGCAGGATATTATAAGCTCGACGACCTGCAGGCACTCTCTGCTTCGGTCAGGTATTTCAGCCTGGGTAATATCCAGTTTACCGACGGATCGGGCAATGATTTCGGCAGCGGCCGCCCGCGTGAGTTTGGCATTGACGCAGGTTATTCCAGGAAATTATCCGATAAAATGGGCCTCGGTATCGCCTTGCGTTATATTCATTCCAACCTGGTGGGTGATTTTGCCAACCAGGGAAGCACTTACCAGGCAGGTAATACCGTTGCAGGCGATCTTTCCTTTTACTACAACGGCGTTTCTGAATCAGCCGGCGGGTGGAGCTTCGGCGCAGCCCTGAGCAATCTTGGCGCTAAGATCGGATATACAAAAGATGCTAACCAGAAAGACTATATCCCCGCCAATCTTTCTCTTGGTGCGGCATATACCAAAGTATTCGACGAGAACAATAAAATTCAGATCGGTCTGGACCTGCATAAATTAATGGTTCCGACACCGCCGCGGTATGTCAGCAATCCTGATCCCGCAGTGCAGGACAGTATCAACGCACAGATTAACGCCAACTACAGAAATAAATCGGTGCCCGGCAGTTGGATAAGCTCGTTTGGCGATGCCCCCGGCGGCTTCGGTGAAGAGTTGAGAGAATGGCAGGTGTCGCTGGGTGCGGAATATTCATACAACGACCAGTTCTTCGTGAGAGCAGGATATTTTTATGAGGATAAAACAAAAGGCAACAGGAAATATTTTACCGTAGGCCTTGGTTTGAAATATAATGTGTTTGGACTGAACTTTTCTTACCTCGTACCTTCAGGTGCAGGTATCAACAGGAACCCGCTTTCCAACACGCTCCGGTTCGGTCTGATACTGGACCTCGATAATAATGGCGGGGGAAGCGACGCTGCTCCTGTTCCTTAATCACTGAATTATGGCGTATCGTATTGGATCGGGCATGGATGTGCACCGGCTGGTGGAAGGAAGAGAATTATGGCTTGGAGGCGTGCTGATCCCTCATCATAAAGGGGCGCTTGGTCATAGCGATGCGGATGTTTTGCTTCACGCAATCTGCGATGCACTGCTCGGAGCCCTTTCGCTTGGCGATATAGGAACACATTTTCCCGACACCGACCCCGCCTATAAAAATATCGACAGCAAGATTTTATTGAAGAAGACTTACGAGCTCATCCGCGCAAAAAAATATTCCATCGTTAATATCGATTCATCACTGGTGCTCGAGAGCCCGAAGATCAAAAAATATTCGGGTGAAATGAGAAAAATAATCTTGTTATTTTGAATATAAAAAAGAGAAAATATTTCCGTAAAAGCCACCTAAACGAAACGATGGGATTTATCGGCAGGGGAAGAGGGGCTTGTTGCGTATACAACCGTTCTTCTATATTTGCAGGATGCCGAAAGTTAAAGTCCGCATCATTAATCAATCATCCAATCCATTACCGGAATATGCAACAGCCGGTTCCGCCGGAATGGATCTCCGCGCCAATCTCGAAGCTCCCATAACATTACAGCCGCTCGAACGCATACTCGTTCCCACAGGCCTGTTTATCGAATTGCCTGAGGGCCATGAGGCCCAGGTGCGGCCCCGCAGCGGGCTCGCGATCAAACACGGCCTCACCTGCTTAAATACTCCGGGCACGATTGATGCAGACTATCGCGGTGAGATAAAAATCATCCTTGTCAATCTTTCCAATGAGCCGCACACGATCGTTCATGGCGACCGCATTGCGCAAATGGTAGTGGCCAGGGTGGAACAGGTGAAATGGAAACCGGCAAATAAGATCTCGGATACCGATCGCGGCGAGGGCGGTTTTGGACATACCGGAAAAATATAAAGCATGAAGCAAAGTATTGCTATCCTGTTATACGTGTTTCTGGCGGCAGCGGGCTGCCGCTCGACCAAGTCGATACAGAATGCTATTACAAAAAAAGATTCGGTACAAACGATTCTGCCGGCGGCCGATGAAAAAAAGCACGACAGCCTCCGCTTTATGCATGAAATTTATTCCGGCGTAGAAAATAAACGGATCGGCTTTAATACCTTTTCTGCAAAAGTGAAAGTAAGTTTTGAAGGGAAGGATGGAAAGAAAAACGATTTCAACGCATTTATCCGGTTGCAGAAAGACAGCCTGCTCTGGGTGTCGATTAATGCATTGCTGGGCATCGAAGCATTCCGTATTATGGTGACGCCCGACAGCGTAAAAATGTTGAACAAGCTGGACAAGATCGCCCAGCTGCGCTCGGTGAGCTACCTGAAGGAAATTACCAAATTGCCGTTTACATTCAACGAGCTGCAGGACCTGATCGTGGGCAACCCGATTTATTTCGACAACAATATTGTTTCCTATAAAAAAGAAGGCGAGCTGGTCACCGTGTTAAGCATCGGTGAGCTCTTCAAGCACCTGCTCACGCTCAATCCCCGTATCTATGAAATACTGCATAGCAAGCTGGATGATGTGGACGCGATCAGGGCCCGTACCGCAGATATTACTTATGGCGACTACCAGAGCAATGGCACAAAGACGTTTTCCACCTTCCGTAAGATTACTGTTTCGGAGAAATCAAAACTCGATATCGAGATGAAATACAAGCAGTTTGAATTTAATATACCGTTAAACTTCCCGTTTAACGTGCCAAAAAATTATAAATTGCAATAAGCCCGATTCCACTGCCGTTGTAAAACTAAACCTATCGCATGCGTTTTATTCTTTTATCATTCATCATCCTGTTTTGTTCTGCGGCCCTCATGGCCCAGCCATCACAAAGCAGGTCCGACCTTGAAAAGCAGAGAGAAGATATCCAGCGGGAAATAACCGAAGTGAAGCAGTCGCTCGATCTTACTAAGAAGAATAAGAAAGCATCTTTGGGCCAGTTGGCCCTGTTGCAGAAAAAGCTCCGCCTTCGCGAAGCTGCGATAGGCAACATCAACCGCCAGATCGATTTTATCCAGGACGACATAGGCAGGTCGAGGAATGAGATCGATAAACTGAAAAAAGATCTTGATACCCTGAAAATACAATATGCCAAAAGCGTGGTATATGCTTACCGAAGCAGGAACAACTACGATTTCCTCAACTTTATATTTTCTGCCACCAGCTTCAACGATGCGCTTAAACGGATTGAATACCTGAGATCGTACCGTTCCTATCGGGAGCAACAGACGGAAGCTATAAAAAATACCCAGAATTTACTACAAAACAAGATCGGCGGCCTGGAGGTATCGAAACGCAAAAAGGACGAGGTGCTGGAAAAGCAACAGGAAGAAAAACAGCAGTTGGCCGATGAAAAGAAAGAGCAGGACCTGGTGATCTCCAAATTGAAACTGAGAGAAAACGAATTATCGAAGGAACTTTCTGCCAAACAGAAAGCGGATAATAAACTCAGAGCTTCCATTAAGGCGGCCATCGACAGGGAAATAAAACTGGCGAGGGCCAAAGCGCTGGAAGAAGAGAAAAGGATAAAAGCCGAAAACGCAGCTAAGGCGGAAGCCGCTGCAAAAACGGGTAACGTTGCGAAATCAAATGCACCTGCTGCTAATCCTGGTAACGCTGCAACGGAAGCGCCGAAAACGGAAGTGGCTGTTAAAAAGAGTACCAGTGTATTCGAAGCTACCCCGGCAGGCGAGCTGATCTCGGATAATTTTGAAAAAAATAAAGGCAAGCTGCCCTGGCCGGTTGACAAAGGAAATATCAAAATTAATTTTGGGCGATATTCGATACCGAATACAAAGATTACCGGCGATAACCCCGGGCTCACACTGGAAACCGACCAGGGCGCCACTGTAAAATGTGTATTCGACGGTGAGGTTTCCTCCGTATTTGATATTGAAGGACAATACAACGTGCTGGTGCGCCACGGAAAATATTTCACCACCTATGGAAGCCTTGCCTCGTCTGCCGTTTCAAAAGGCGATAAGGTGAAGGCGGGACAGGTGCTGGGAAAAGCGGGCTCCAACAGTGATGGCAACGGCGAGGTGGAATTTCTTCTTTTACTTGAAAATAAGAACCTTGATCCCGCAGTCTGGATCAGGAGGAGATAAGGGCCAAGCCCATCCGGGCTTCCTGAATTCTGTGTAGTTCTGTTGAGCGGTATCCCGCTCGCAGTCCGTTTTACCCCAGGCATTTACAGAACCGGTTATACAATAATTCATATCGCGGAACGATATTCTGGATGTCGAACATTTTCGCATGTTCATAAGCGTTAGTCTTGAATTTGGCCAGCAGCTCATCGTCGGATAATAAATGAATTGCATGCTCACTCATTGAATCCACATCACCGACGGGGCTGAGATAGCCGGTCTTCCCCTGCACATTAATTTCGGGTAATCCACCGGCATTGGTGGATATTACCGGAACGCCGGCAGCCATTGCTTCCAGGGCGGCCAGTCCAAAGCTTTCATATTCAGAAGTGAGCAGGAACAGGTCGCCGATGGCGAGGATCTCTTCCATCTGCTCCTGTTTTCCCACGAAGCGCATATCGTCGCACAGATTCAGTTCCCTGCACAGGCTCTCTGCCAGCGGCCTGTCGGGCCCATCGCCTACAAATAATAATTTAGTCGGAACTTTTGCACGAACTTTTGCAAATATTCTTACTACGTCCTCCACGCGCTTGATCTTCCTGAAATTGGACGCATGGATAATTATTTTTTCATTATCCGGTGCGATCACCCTTCTGAATGCATCGATCGGTTTTTTATTGAAGCGCGCCACGTCCACGAAATTCTGAATCACTTCTATTTCCCTGTGTACCTTGAATATCTTATTCGTTTCGTCGCGCAGATTGTAGGACACGGCCGTGATCGCGTCGCTTTGGTTAATGGAAAAAGCGACCACGGGAGAGAATGTTTTATCCCTGCCCACCAGCGTGATATCCGTTCCGTGAAGGGTGGTGATTACCGGAATATTCCTGCCCATCGATTCGAGGATCTTCTTGGCCATATAGGCCGCAGAAGCGTGCGGGATGGCGTAGTGCACGTGCAGCAGTTCGATCTGGTTGTTGACGATCACATCAACCATAGTGCTGGCCAGTGCTGTTTCGTAAGGCGGGTAATCAAAAAGCGGGTAATTGGGCACGCGCACCTCATGATAGAATATATTGGCGTTGAATTCGCTTAAGCGAACGGGTTGCTGGTACGTGATAAAATGAACTAGATGGCCTTTGTCGGCCAGGGCTTTTCCGAGTTCGGTGGCAAGCACCCCGCTACCGCCGAAGGTGGGATAGCAGACAATTCCTATTCTCATAGCTTCCTGATTTGGATGCGAAGGTATGGGGAACGGCAGAGTTTTTCAAAGCTGAGAATAGTTACCTTTATAACAACATTCTGTTTATGAGACGATTTCTCGCGCTTATCATTGTAATCATCCTCCTCGCGCTGGCCGGGATCGGTTATTATCGTTATTTCTGGGTCTTCGGCGAAGGGGTGAAGGCCGGGGAACTGAATTATGTTGTGAAGAAAGGATATATGTTTAAAACCTACGAGGGAAAACTTATTCAGTCGGGCTTCCGCTCCAAAAACGTCGGAACTATCCAATCGTATGAATTTGAATTTTCCATTGCCGACAAAAATATTGCCGACAAATTGATGTTATGCAGTGGTAAGGAGGTTGAATTGCATTACCGGGAATATCTGCACAGCGTGCCGTGGAGAGGATATACTAATTTTATTGTGGACAGCATCATCGCTATCCATGATCCTTCAAGATAATTTTTCCGTAAGAGTATTTTGCCGGTTTACCTGCCTGATGCGAGCAAACAAAAGATGACGGGTCTTTTATGCAGGTCGGGTAATTGATTTTTCCATTCCTTTACCGTTTTTGTTTTTATCCACTCATTTTCTGAAGTGATGTCTGCAGCAATGC
>JBGAJL010000010.1:713-67389 GCA_044224935.1 Flavitalea sp. | reverse complement strand
AAAAATACCCAGGCAATCGAGATCAGCAAAAAGGTACACAGGATATTAAACACCAGCATGCAGTCCTCCAGGAAGCGGATTCTTCGGAAGGCATGCCCCAGGCGCATGGCAAATTTCCGGAATACCTGCGGAACGATCAGGTAAAAACCGTTCAGCCCGCCCCAGATTACATAGGTCCAGTTAGCGCCGTGCCAAAACCCGCTGATACAAAATGTAACGAACAGGTTGAAATAGTTCCTGAGCTTTCCTACCCTGTTGCCGCCCAGGGGAATATATAAATAATCGCGGAACCAGGTAGACAGGGAAATATGCCAGCGTTTCCAGAACTCGGATATCGACCGGGCAAAATAGGGTCGGTTGAAATTGGTCATGAGCCTGAACCCCATGGTTCTTGCACAGCCGATGGCAATGTCGGAATATCCCGAAAAATCGCAGTATATCTGGAAAGCGAAAAACACGGTGGCTAATGTTAAGGAAGTGCCGTTGTGCTTGTCGTGGTTGCCATACACGGCATTTACATAAATCGCCAGCCTGTCGGCGATTACCACCTTTTTAAAGAGCCCCCAGGCAATCTTCTTCAACCCGATCACCATATTGTCATAGTTGAACTCGTGCTTTTCATAAAACTGGTGCAGCACGTTCTGCGGCCGCTCGATCGGACCGGCAACCAACTGCGGATAGAACATCACATACAGGCTGTAAATGCCAAAATGCCGCTCAGCCTTCTGCTTTCCCCGGTACACTTCAATAACATAGCTGAGGCTCTGGAAAGTATGAAACGACAATCCTATTGGCAGGATGATATTAAGTACAGGAAGGGAATAGTTGAGGTGAAAGACCTCTGCGAGATAGTTGATGTTGCTGTTAAAAAAGTTGAAATACTTGAATATGAAAAGCACCATGCAGGTAGACAGGATGCTGATGACCAGCCATACTTTCCGCCTCTTTCCAATGGAATCCTCGATAAACATGCCCGCGAAATAGTCGATCAGGATGGTTACCAGCAGGATGAGGATATAGATAGGGATGAAAAAGCAATAAAAGATGCAGCTCGCCAGCAATAAATGAATCCATCTGAACCTGTGGGGAAGTAAGAAATAAATGATGGTGACAATAGGAAAGAACAGAAGGAAATCAAAAGAATTAAACAACATCCTTACGATAATTTTGCGGCAAGATAATAAATTAATACTGCCTCTGAAATAGGCTCTGTCAGGCGTTCACAACGATCATCCGGGCTGTTTTTGATTCGCCATTTATATATACCACTTCATACGATCCGGGGCGCAGGGAGGAGATATTCAGCCTGGTGGTGGCGGTACCCCTGGCCACAACCGATTGGGCCAGCAATATGCCCTGCATATTATACACCAGTATCTGTTCATTTCCCTTTGCATAAGCATGGTTGATGTTTACGAAAGAAGTAGCGGGATTGGGGTAAACCGAGAAGGTATTATTTTCCATTCTTGTGCTTGCGCGGGTAAGGCGCTCTCTTGTTATATCGCTGTTGGCATCGAGCACAGCCGATATATTAATAGTAGTAGCGTTATAGGCCACGAAAGCCAGGTCACTGTCGCCACTAAGCGTGATTTTGAAATAGGCGATCTGCCCGATGTTGGTGGCGTTGATGCCGAAGGCGCTGAGGTCTGCGGCCCAGAGGCGCACCGCCCGTGGCGTTTGCGTAAATCCGGAAGTCAGCACCTGCGAGCCGGTGGCTTCAAAGAAATCAGCCATCCAGTTACCCACAGGGGTAATGTTAGTAAGTGCCACGTCGAGTGAATTCCCTACCCTGTTACCATTGATGTCGGTAAATTCATAACGATCGTATTTAGACGAGGGGTCGGCGATCTGCGTCACCAACACATCAGGTACCCCGTCGCCGATAAGGCCGGCCTGCAAATTGTTCACAGAAAGAAACATCGTTCCTGCGGGAAGATTGGCCACACCGGTACCGAGGTCAAGTCCGTTAATCCCATCGTTAAGGTATTTTCCCAAACTTCTTGAAGGAGCCGGTGCTACTGTTCCATTGTACACACCGTCGGCCATGGCGCCTAATGCAATTTTGGTGTTGCCAGACACTGTGCCGGTGAAATTCTGCATGGGGAGCGCCTTAAACACAGCGGGGGTAAACGTTTCTCCATGTGCGGATAGGCTCGCATCATTTACGCCTGTTGAATAGCGTGTGCCGTTGAATGAAAAAGCGAGAAGATTGTGGCTGTTGTCGGGCTTTACGCTGTTGACAGCCGTTGTTGAGGTTTTCCAGTACCCATTATAATCTGTAATAACTTCTGACACACCCTGAGCGTTCAGTTTCGAAGTCAGCATTAAAACAGCAGTCAGCGTTTTTGCTGCGATTTTAATTTTTGAGTTGAACGAAGTTGTGTTCATAAGGTATTGATTATGGCTTCTGGTTTGCTAACCCCGTGCCATAGATATATAGTGCTGGTAATCAACGTGCAACGAACCACCCATTATCAAAGTTTTTTCCGTTTATGAGACGATGTTTTCAAAATGGGAAAAAATCCAGATGAAGATTAGGCTGTAATGGATCGGCGGGCAAAACGTGCAATCACTACAAAATCGCTCATAATTAGTTCAGATTCTATAACTTAGAACAAATTTTGTCCTTTCTGGCTATGATTAGATTAAATAATGCAAAATCTGCGGGGAATAGAAATGACCATGCGGAATCACTGATCCATTTTATAAACAACATTTTTCCCCTGCAGCCCGAAACAAAAAACTTCCTCCGGGAAAATACCTTTCCTTTAAGTATCCCGCGGGGTGAGTACCTGCTGAAAGCCGGCCAGGTATGCACGCATTACTATTTTATCCAAAAGGGGATATTACGTTCATTTCTCAAATATGGCAACAAGGAGATCACCATCTGGATCAACCCGGAAAACGAAGTCACCACGGCCATCCGCAGTATGGCTCACAGCGCTCCAACCGACGAGTACATCCAGGCGGTGGAGGAATGCGATCTGGTAGCAATGCACTACGATGCCATGCACGAAATGTATGACCGTTTTCCTGAAATGAACCGCGTCGGCAGGATGCTGCTTGAGCAATACTATTCCGAATCGGAAGAGCGGGTGTATATCTGCCGCATTCCGGGCGCCCACCTGCGTTATCAGCATTTTGTCGAATCCCGCCCTGAACTGGCCAACAGGGTTCCTTTGAAATATATCGCCTCTTATCTTGGCATAACCCTGGAAACACTAAGCAGGCTGCGCGCTAAAAACGCTACCCGTCCAAACAAATAAAATCTGCTTCACCACTGAGCGCCACACATCAATTGAAAACACGTAGGCTCTACTACGCTTACGGGAACCTGTTACTCTTGCTAAATCAGTAATTTTAGCATTGATTATTTTTAAAATATAAAATGTCAAAGGAAGTTTTAGTTGTTAAGCTGGGAACAGCAGTGATAACGGGAAAAGAAGGAAATATCGACAAGCAGATCATTAAGAAGCTGGCAAAAGATGTATCCGCGCTCCACCAAAAATACAATGTGGTGATCGTGTCCAGTGGCGCAGTGGGCAGTGGAAAAAAATTTCTGAAAGATTATAAAGGCAGCCTGTTCGAGCGCAAGGCGGCGGCGGCAATAGGCAATCCCGTTCTGATGCAGCTTTACAACCAGCAATTCAGCAGCTACGGGTTAAACTGTGCCCAGGCTTTGTGCGAGCGCGTACATTTTTCGAAGCGCACCCAGTTTCTGCAACTCAGGGAAACATTCAATACCTTCTGGAATAATAATATCATCCCCGTAGTAAACGAAAATGATCTTGTAAGTAATGTAGAAATAAAATTCTCCGATAATGATGAGCTCGCCACGCTGATCGCCATAGGCTTTGACGCCTCATCGCTTATCTTGTGCACTTCATCGGGCGGATTACTCGATAATGAAAGGGAAGTAATAAAGAAAATAGATAAGCTCGACGCATCGGTGATGAAATTCGTAAGCACTGAAAAAAGCGGCCTGGGCCTTGGCGGCATGATCTCAAAACTCACTTTTACCAAGCTGGCGCTCTCCCTGGGAATTAATGTAGTGATCTGCGGCCTGAAAGGCGAGCATCCTATTTCAGAGGCGCTGAAAGGCAATAACGGTTCGTATTTTGTTCCACAGAAATCAAACCTGCGTGCAAGACAGAAATGGCTGGCCAGCGGTTCGGTGACACTCGGAACCATTTATGTGGACAAAGGAGCCGCGAAAGCATTACAAACCAGAAAAAGCCTGCTGACGATCGGGATAAAAAATGCGGAAGGAAAATTCACCGAAGGCGAAGTGGTGCAGATCGTGGATGAAGAAGGAACGATTATAGGAGTAGCAAAAACCAGGATCGGGATGCCCGATATTACCAAACAATTATCAGTAAAAAACGTGATCGCTGCACATGCAGACGATATCGTGCTGTTCAATTAAATATAATGAAATCAATCACTCCCCTGTTAATAAAAACACATGCCGCTGCAACAAGCCTGCAAAGCGCTACGGACAAAAAGATCACGGCATTGCTCCGTGCAATGGCATCCGCTCTTGTGAGAAACACACAGGCTATTATTAAGGCCAACAGTAAGGACCTTGCATTGCAGGCGCCCGATAACCCGAAGAATGACCGGCTGCTTTTAAATAAAGAACGCATAAAAAATATCGCCCAAAGCATTATCAATATTTCAAAGCTTCCTGATCCTTCCGGTAAAATACTGGAAAAAAGAAAATTAAAGAATGGGCTGCATCTCGAAAAAATTGCGGTGCCTCTCGGCGTGGTGGGCGCTATTTATGAATCGAGACCGAATGTGACTTTCGATATTGCGGCACTGTGCCTTCGAAGCCGTAACGCCTGCGTACTCAAAGGCAGCATCGAAGCGGAGAATACCAATAAATTATCGGTCGCCCTGATCAGGGAGGTGCTGAAGGAAAAAGGCTTCAATGCGGATGTGGTAACATTATTGCCTTCTGAAAGGGAAGTGGTGAACGAAATGTTCACCGCCGTAAAATATATCGACGTGTTGATACCGAGAGGATCAGATGGATTGATACAATTTGTAAGGCAGAACAGCCGTGTGCCTGTTATCGAAACCGGCGCTGGTGTGTGTCATGTGTATGTTGAACGCAGGGCCGACATCAAAAAAGCGGTGAAGATAACAGTGAATGCGAAGGTATCGCGGCCATCGGTATGCAATTCTGCCGATGCCATTTTGATCGACAGGCCTATCGCTAAAAAGTTCCTGGAAAAACTCGCACCTGAACTGGAGAAATACAAAGTTGAACTATTTGCCGAAGAAAAAGCGCATAAGCTGCTGGAAGGCTACCCCTATCTTCAGCAGGCTTCGCACGAAGATTTCGGCAGGGAATTCCTGAGCCTGAAATGTGCGGTAAAGGTGGTTGAAAATATCGATGAGGCGCTGGCGCATATCGCTGAGCACTCCACCCGCCATTCCGAGGCTATTGTTTCAGAAAATAAAAAAAGCTGCGAACGGTTTTTGAAAAAAGTGGACGCTGCTGCTGTTTATTCAAATGCATCCACCCGCTTCACCGATGGAGAAGAATTCGGGCTGGGCGCCGAGATTGGCATTTCCACGCAAAAATTACATGCCCGCGGGCCCTTTGCGTTGGAGAAGCTGGTGACAGAGAAATGGATCGTCCGGGGTGACGGGCAGGTGCGTTGAGGCGGGGTTCCAATCATACATTACATGTATTAACATATAATGTATGGGACCCTATTAATCCAACACCTCTTCCAACTTCCGCTCCAGCTCTTCTCCCCTGACGTTTTTAGCAATAATAATACCCTGCATATCCAATAATAAATTTTGCGGTAATGCAGTAATGCCATATTCTTTAGCTACCGCGCTCTTCCATCCTTTGAGATCACTCAGATTTATCCAGGTAAGGTCATCTTTTTTTATAGCATTTAACCAGAGCTCCTTTTTATCATCAAGAGAAACACCTATAATTTCAAAACCCTTACTATTATATTTTTCATATGCTTTTACGAGGTGAGGACTTTCTGCCCTGCAAGGGCCACACCAGCTCGCCCAGAAATCTATTAAAACATATTTACCCTTAAACGATGAAAGCGAAACTGCATTGCCATTCGTATTATTGAGCGTGAAATCCATAGCAGGTCTGCCAATAGTTGTTTTTTTAGCAAGCTGAAGATGATTGTCAAGCCTCTTGCCCATCAGGCTGCTTTTTATTGCCGGAGAAAGCATACTAAATAAAGGCTCGAACGTAACGGGATCAATAATCGCTGCCCTGTCGGCAAGTATGTACAAGCTAACATAGGAATCCGGATGTTTCTTGATAAATTCTTCCTCAATCTGCATTTCTTCGTGATGCAAGGTGCGCTGCTTTTGCTGTATGGATGCCAGTTCTGTTTCATCACCACCACTTCTATATAATTCAGAAGCGGCTTTCTGCAACGGTTTCTGCTTTTCCCTGATACTTTTCTTCATTTCATCGAGCTTAAGGAATTCCACCTCTGCTTTTCCACCTTTGATCTTTGAACTTTTAAAAGCACTTCCGCTGATATACACTTTCACAGCATCAATAAAAAACTGCCCCATATCTTCCTGTTCATACGGCACCCTAACAGGGTTTCCTGCAGCATCAAGAGGTACGACATGCATGGTTGCTCTTACCGGCTCAGCATATTTTCCGGTAAAAACAAATTTTCCGTCGCTAGTTTTCAGCGAATCAATTATTCTTTCCTCACCTATTGAATATTGCAAATAAACATTCGAATTTTTTACGCCTTTTAAATCTGCTATTATCCTAAATGTTTTTTGGGCCTTCGCCTGCATCGAGATAATACAAAGGAATAAACCTGCCAATAATAATCTGCATGATCCGGTATTCATAACACTTCTATTTTACTATTAATAATTTTCGTTTTGAGGTATGTGATTAAGATTAACTTCCAGCAAGGGAATTGGAGCTATCGCTTTAGCATCGCCATAGTGGAGCCGGCTTTGCGCTGAATTCACAACATCTGTTCTGATAACATCATAGCCACGACGCAGAATATCAAAAAAACGATGTCCCTCAAACGCAAGCTCTTTTCTTCTTTCTTTTAAAATAGCATTAACGAGCGCTTCCCCATCCGAAGTAGTAGGAGCAGCCACGGGATCAGCGCGCAACCTTATTTCATCGAGATAATAAATGGCGCTGTCGCGTTTTCCTGTTTCAGCATAACATTCAGCCGCGGTAAGATACATTTCAGAAGATCTGAAAATCGTTTGGTAATGTGCGCCAGAAGGATCGGGAACTCCGGATACAGCGCCCTGCGGAAATTTGATAACTTTCCAGGAACCGTCATGATCAATTATCCACTTACTTCTTGCATCAGCCGGATTTTCATTTAAAATTTCCGCTATATCATTTGTAGCTACAAATGAAAGCCGATTGCCTGCATAAAAATTGCCTGTAAATCTTGTGTACACGGGTTCTTTCGTGGGCGCAAAATGAAAAATAGCTTCTGTTTCGTTTTCTGTAAAAAGCTGTTCAGGATAGCCGTTCTTCATAATAGGTATAGCTTTGCTCACAGCAACTGCCAGCGCCCCGGCTTGTATATAATCACCCTGGTATAAATATACTCTCGACAATAACGCCATTGCCGCCTCTCTACCGATATATTCTTTGGAAGAAGAATTTCCCAACAGTAAAATCGCCTTGTCGAGATCTTCAATCATATTCTGGTACACTTCGGCAACAGTATTTCTCCGAACGCTTATATTATAATCCGATACTTTGATATAAGGAACTCCCGGATGCGACGCATCCTGCGTGAACTTGTATGGCTGCGCAAATCTGTTTACAAGATCAAAATGCATCCACGCTCTTAAGGCCAGCGCCTGACCTTTGATATCATTTGCCTTTCCAGGATTTTCATTTGTAAAGCGATCGATATTCTCCAATACAAAGGCCAATGTTCTTATTACTTTATAGTAACCGTTCCAATATTCATTCATGTTGTTGCCAGTAGCGCTTTCACTTGGTATCTGTGACCAGCTATATTGATTAGGTAAATCCGCAAACCCGACAGGCTTAACGTTATCCGCTATCAAATCGACATAAATAAGATTCAGTCCCCAGTAAAAAACATCCAGGGCTGTTCTGTATGATCCATTCAGCAGTTGCTCACAGGATTCAAGATTCGTGATAAATGTTTTCTGCTCCGCACTTGACCCAGGGGGCGTTTCAAGAAAATCCCTGGAACAGGAATAATTAAAAAAAAGAAATAAAACCAAAAGGGGAAACAATATAATACGTTGCATAATTCCTTAATCGATTTATCAGAATTTAATATCAATACCGAGCGAAAAAGTACGGGCCTGCGGATATGAAAAATATACAGTTCCCTCAGGGCCTGCATTTTCGGGATCGAGGCCTGGAAACTTCGTCCAAAGAGCCAGGTTATTTCCCTGAAGCATGAGCCTTACATCCTGAATTTTTAACCTATCCATCCACGGCGCAGTAAGTCCATAGCTCAAAACAACGTTCCTTAATCTTATATAATCGGCTTCATGCAGATATCTTGTAGATGTATTATTGCCGCCATCAAAATTGTATAACATTCGCCTTGGATTTTTCGATACATCTCCCGGCTTTCTCCAGTAGTCGATCGCCTGAATAGATTGATTAAAATAGCTGTAGGGAACATTTCCATCGTTGACCAACGTAGCAGATACTTCATCGTATAATTTAAAACCATATTGATAGTAGAATGAAGCGCTCAACTGTAATCTACCGAATGAAAAAATATTATTGACGCTACCAAAACCGTCTGGTTGTGGTTTGCCGGCAATTACACGATTATCAGGCGAGTATATTTCCGTTATTTTCGAATCTTTATCATACCATTGCGGCACGCCTGTCTCCGGATTTACTCCTGCCCATGATACCAGATAGAATGAATTAAAATTTTCACCAACAGATTGCTGCAAATAACCGAGAGCCGTTGATATTTCACGTTTAGCGCTTGTAAGCCGGTTCCTGTTAGCACTCCAGTTAAATGAAAAATTCCAATTGAATTTTCCGCTCCTGATCATATTTGCGGAAAGCGAAAGCTCTATCCCTTTATTCTCTATTGTTCCTATATTATCGGGACCGCTTGAATAACCACTGGTTCCGGGCAGACTTACTATATAAAGCAAATCAGTGCTGCGCCTTTTATAAAGATCTATGTTGCCTGTTACTCTTTTAAACAGTCCGAATTCAATGCCAACATCATAAGTCAGGGTTTCTTCCCATTTTATATTTGAATTACCTGGAGCGTTTGCTAATTGCGCTGCAATATTTCCAGAATAATTACTACCAAGATCGAATAGAAAATACCTGGCGTTGGAACCGAGTGCCAATGCATTCCCCGCTGTTCCAACGCTTCCGCGCAACTTCAGAAAATGAATAACGTTGCTTTTTAAAAATGATTCATCTGAAACAATCCATGCAGCGCCGGCCGACCAATAATTTCCAAATCGATGATTCGCACCGAATTTAGAGGACCCATCTCTGCGAAAGCTCAGATCGAGCAAATATCTTCTCTTGTAACCATACCCAGCTTTGGAAAAAAAGGATAGCTGTGTTTCTTTTGTGCTGTTACCCGTAGTGCCACCAGGCCCTCCCACTATTGTGCTGCCAGCAGATACTTCTTCAAAATATGGTGCAGCAAAATTTCTGCTAACAGCTACCGTTTGATTTGTATAATCCGCTTGCGCTTCCTGGCCAACGATAAGATTTACAGTATTATGAGCGCCAAATGTATTTTCATACGTCAATGTGTTAATAATGATCGCTCTTCCTCCAACCCTGTCGGCCGCGCTTACTTCGCCAGCTCCATACGCCATTGTACCTGGCAAACGCATATCATTTTTGATTTTTTCCTGCGAAAGCATAAAATCCCATCCTGCATCAGTTTTTATTTTAAAATTCCTGATCGACAGCTCAGCAAAAACATTTCCAAGAGTTCTGTAATAATTAGCCTTGCTTACGTTCCAGTCGAGTGCTGCAACAGGACTAGCCAACTCATAACCAGGAACCAATACAGGGGTTAAATTAATTGAGCCATCTTTTAAATAAACAGGATTCAGCGGAGGAACAACATAAACATAACCATATGGTCCAACAAAAGATTCTTCAAGACTGGGATAATTCTGCTCAGTCCGGGATAATGTCGAATTCATGCCGAACCTGAAAAATTCTCCAACCTTATGAGAAAAATTATAGCGCATCGAAGTTCTGTCAAAGCCGCTGGTTTTTACTATACCATTCTGATTAAGCTGTGCAATACTGAAATAAAATAATGTTTTGTCGTTTCCTCCTGAAACCTGCAGCTCATTTGAAACTGTTACTGCGTTTTTCCGGTAAATGGAACTAAACCAGTCACCCTGAGAATAAAAAAAGAAACGATGCCATCATCATTTGTATATACCGGGAATATACTTTTGAGCTCTGCATCAATTTCCTCATCTGTAAAAGAGGGATCTGCATTTTCATAAGAAGATTTGAGCAGGTCGAGATATTGTTGTTGATTTAACGGAGTAATATTATCATGTAACCTGCTGGAAATATCGGTTTGATGCCGGAAATTAAATTTCGTTTTTCCTAAATTTCCTTTTTTCGTAGTAAGTATTATTGCCTCCATTTGCTGCCTTTGATCCATACAAAGCAGTTGCCGAAGCATCTTTAAGTACAGTAAATGTTTCAATGTCGTTAATGTTCAATTGCGATAAAGGATTGGTGACAGGAGTGGTGCCTGCAATAACGCTTTTCTGCGTCATTTCCTGCGTAATAGGAATTCCGTCAATAACTATCAAAGGCTGCCTTGCAACACCTCCTGCTGCTGTGGCTATGCCTCTTAATATAAAATTACTTGTACCGCCGCCCGGTTGTCCGTTACCACCTGTTATCAGCAATCCGGGAACCTGACCTTGCAAACTTCTTTCAAAGGATCTGTTGGGCAGGTCAGCAATTGTTTCTCCTTTCACAACAGTAAGAGAAGAGACATTGCGTTGTACAGTTGTTTTATTGTAGGCAACTACTATTTCTTCTTCTTCTTTAACTGCTTGTTTAAGAGAGATGATAATCAAATTTGATAGAGAGGGAAAGCCAGAATCTTCGTCATCATTAGGTTGCCGGTTAAAAGATTCGATAATAGCTGTTGTTATTTTATATTCAGTAGATTGATGACCTACAAATGATACAACAAGTACGTCACCTGCATTAGCGTTTAACGTGAAGATGCCATCAGCATTCGTTGACGTAAATTTCTTTGAGGCTTTTACTAACACGGTTGCACCTGCCAGCGGTTGCCCATCCGGACCGCGCACAATTCCGGTGATAGGAAGAGCATCTTTAAAGTGATGTTCAATCAACCGTGGGGTTAATTCTGCGGCCGGTTTAACTTTTACAATAATTGAATTATCAAAAATAGTGAAAGCGAGCGGCTGATTTTTGAAAGCTATTTTTAAAACTTCCTTTAAATCGGCATTCTCCAAACGCAGGTTAATATTTTTTGCATTCCGGAGATCGTCTTTATAATAAACAATATTACAACCGGTTTGCTTTCGCAATTCTGTAAACAGTTTTTCTAATGATTCATTTTTAATATCAATAGAAACATTTTGACCGTAACCGGCAGCGCTTGCAGCTAAACACGCCATAAAAACAAAAAGAGCTGTGAAATTCATAATCAACAGCATTTTGATGAGGACATTATATCCTTTGATTGTCTCACCACTTCCGTATACGGAAGAGGTAGTTAGTGCCCGCGAACGAAAAAAATACGGGCAACAAAAAGCTTTTAGCATACCTTTATGCAGTTTGGGTTGAATAAATAATAAGCAGTTTCGAGATTGCCTTGTTAGCATTAGCCCAAACTTATAGCCAGGGTGTTTGCTGCACTACTGGCTTTTTATTTGGATACTATATTAAAACGTTATGTTATCATATTTATATTTAATTTCTATACGGGTCTAACAATAATTTTATTTCCTTTTATTTCGAATTTAACTCTGTCTGTTAATGATAACAGATTAAGTAATTTAGATACAGGTAATTTTCTGGATATGCTCACCACAAAATTTCCTTCTATTTTTCCTTCATAAATAATTTCAGTATTATACCATCTTGCAACCTGATTCATAATGGTCTCTATACTTGCCCCTTCAAACTGAAATTTTCCATTTTTCCAGGCCATTACTTCTTCAATATCTGCAGAGTTTATAACATCTACGGATTCATTTACTTTCGCTTGTTCGCCTGGTTTAAGAATACGCGAAAAATTATCTTTAGTCACTCTTACTGAACCTTCGAGTAAAGTAACTCTCGTATCAATAATATCCGTATATGTATTTATGTTAAAATGGGTTCCTAAAACAGCGACTTCCGTTTTATTTGCTTTTACTATAAAAGGTCTTTTAGAATCCTGGGCTATTTCAAAATAGGCTTCTCCTATGATCTCAACTTCCCGTTTATTTGCAACAAACGCCGCAGGATAAATGATTGAACTTTCGCTATTGAGCCAAACCCGGCTTCCATCAGAAAGCGTGATATTAATTGCTTTACTTCCTCTTGGGTTGGTTAAGGTATTATACACTATAGCGTTTGAATGGCCTGAATAAACGATTTGTCCATCATTAAGTTTTTTCACAGTTACTTCGCCTTCGTTTGCCAGGCTTCCCACTGCCACACTATCCAGAATTATCTTTTGACCGTTAGCAAGTGTGAGTGTCGCACGGTTTGTTCCGGGTGCAGGCACATCGTGAGTTATGCTATTTTCAAGTGGAACGGGTTTATGTTTTTGCGCGGTGTAGAAATAAGCGCCAATGCAGCATATAATAATGACGGCTGCCGCATATTTTAACCATATTCTTTTTACAGGAGCAGCTTTAGTATGTTGTTTCAGCCTCGTCAACATACGTAAACGCATAGCTTCTTCAGTATCTCCTTCAATGAATACATCTATTTCATTGCCGTATTGTTGATACCAATTATTCAAAATAATGGTTTCTTCATCTGTCAAAGTTCCCTTTAACCATCCTTCAGTTAAGCGGTATAACTCTTCCTTTTCCAATTGCATTTATATGCTGCTTTATAGATAAGTGATGTGAGAAAGGCAAAACCCTACTATCAATCGAAAAAAAATTATAACGCAGAGAAAAAGAAATTGCGAAGGGCTATATTGAGCCGTTTGCGGGCGATAGTTATTTGTTTTTCAACAGCTTTTTCGGAGATGCCGATTTTTTGTGCTATTTCAGCATTCGACATTTCAGTTTGCCTGCTGTAAGAAAAAATTAACCTGCATTGTGGTGGCAGCAATGAGATCTCCCTCTGTAAATAATCATCCAGGAAACAGAAATCCAGCGTATTTTGAGTTGAATTCTGACTGATTTCAGGGAGTTGGGAAGGATAAAGTTCTTTCTTCAGCCTTCTATTCATTTCAGCAATAATCATGTATTTGGCTGCACTTCCCAGCCAGGCTTTGAAAAACGCTATTTGAAGATTGTGCCGTTTGCTCCAAATTGACATAAAAACCTCGTGTACAATATCTTCCGCGGACTGCTTATTGTTGAGATGTTTAAACGAAATAGCAAACAATAATTTCCAATATCTATTGTAAATCTCGGTAAATGCCGCCTCATCATCGTCTCTTAACAATGCTAATAATTGGCCATCATTATATGTACTATAATCTTTTGGCATTTAGCAGTTTATAGCTAATAAATTTGTGTGACAAATTAGGGCTGGAATCACCAGTGTTTCAATAGAAAGGAGATTTTCACGTCTCTAAAAAGAGACAAAATACTCCTGAAAAAGTTGTTTGGACCAACCCCTTCGCTGGCAATGTACAATTTTTAATCAAATCAAGGCATGACCTTATTTTATCCTTTTTCTACCCGATTTACCGTAATAAACCGATCAATACTCATAATTCAAACCGAAAACAGGTTTCCTGTTCGCCCATTTTCCCCTGGTAAAATCAGGGATCTCCATCAGCGCACCACCAGCGGCAATCGACTGTTCACTTAATGGAGTGATGGCATACCAGGTAGCCATATCATATACATCGAGCGGGAATTCGGTGCCGTGCTTGATCGATTCGATAAACGTGTTATCTACAAAATAATCCATTCCGCCATGACCGGATCCTTCCGCTTCGGCAGCCGATTTTTTCCAGAGCGGATGATCGTACTCAGTTAAATAATTTTTCGAATTCTCCCATTCGTGCTTAGGACTTTTCCCTTCAAAATAAATCAACCCCGTATCGAGATCACCTGATCCCTGCTCCATCCACAGGCCGTTGGTGCCCTGCACCCTGAAGCCCAGGTTATAAGGGCGCGGCGAAGACGTGTCGAGCGTTAATACGATCGTTTCACCATTGTGGGTTTGAATCTGCGTGGTGACAATATCGCCCTGTTTGAATTTCAATTTGGCATTTGGATGATCGGGGCCTCCGAATTTACTGTTAGCTACATACCTGTTCAGGCCTCTCGATTTCGTTGCGATAGAAGACAGTTTCGTTAATTTATTTCCGCGGTTAATATCGATCATGGTAGCAACAGGGCCCAGTCCGTGCGTGGGGTAATTTTCCATGTTGCGGTCGCGGTAATAGTTGGTGCGCCATTTGGCTTCGCTGAATGCATTGGCACCAAACTCCACTCCTTCGCCCCCCTCGGCGTTGTTGAACAGCACTTCGCGCAGATCGTGCTGGTAGCCACCCTGCAGGTGGAGGATCTCACCGAACATTCCTTTTTTCACCATATTATGTACAGCCAGTATATCTCTGCGATAGCAGACATTTTCCAGCATCATCAGGGGCACTTTTGTTTTTTCATGCACATTAACCACATCCCAGCAATCCTGCAGTTTCATGGCGCCACACACTTCCACGCCTACAATCTTTCCTGCTTTCATGGAATCTATTGCCTGCGGAACGTGCCATTCCCAGGGCGAAGCGATAAACACCGCATCAATATCATTTCGCTGCAATAATTTTTTATAATCTTCCGGACCGTTGGTGTATTCGACCGGCGCTTTCTTTCCCATTTTCTTTACGAGCGCCTGCGCACGGGCCATCATATTCTTATCAGGATCCGCCATCGCGATTACTTCTACATCGTTACGCTTAAGCATTTCATGTAAATGCGTCTGACCACGAAGACCTACGGCGATCATCCCTATCCTCACTTTCGATATTTTCTCTGCGGCAAATATATTGTTGGGAAAACTAAGCAGCCCCAGCCCGGCAATGGCGCTGTTTTTCACAAACTGTCTGCGTGGAATTGGCATCATAAAAGCAATTTTTAGTGAATCAAACATAACCAAAAAGAGGGGAAGAATTTTTTGCAAACGTTTGAGGGAAACGGAGGAATTACTAAATAATTTAGTAATTTGCCTGCTATTGCAGTCAATCATGCTGACTTTATCGGATCACCGGACCATTGCGCATTTCGACCTCGACTCATTCTATGTGAGTGTCGAGCGAAAGTATCGTCCGCAGCTCATCGGCCGGCCCATCGCTGTAGGCGGCAGCAGCGATCGCGGGGTGATCGCCTCATGTAGTTACGAAGCAAGGAAATTCGGGGTGCGCAGCGCCATGTCCACCAAACTGGCCAAGCGGCTTTGTCCCGAGTTGCATATCATAAAAGGCGATATGGAGAGGTATTCGCAGGAGTCGCGGGCGGTGACGGAAATCATTTCGGAAAACGTACCACTCTTTGAAAAATCAAGCATTGACGAATTTTATATCGATTTCACGGGCATGGACAGGTTTTTCGGCTGTTTGCAATACACCAGTGAATTAAGAAAGAAAATCATCCAAAGAAGCCGCCTGTCCATTTCATTCGGCTTATCATCAAATAAGCTCATCAGCAAGGTGGCAACGAACGAAGCAAAGCCCAACGGAATAAAAGAAGTGGCTTTCGGGGCAGAAAAACAATTTCTCGCACCGCTCGAAATAGAAAAGCTGCCGATGATCGGTCAAAAAACCAGCGAGCTGCTCCGCAGCATGGGCGTTGAAACCCTTTCCGTGCTCGCTGCCATCCCCATGGAAATGCTCATGAACCTGCTGGGCAAAAATGGTATCGAACTGTGGCGGCGCGCCAACGGCATCGACAACACTCCTATCGTCCCCTACCATGAACAAAAAAGCATCAGTACCGAAAACACTTTTGAAACCGATACCATCGATACGGCCTTCCTCAACCAGGAACTGATCAGGATGACCGAACAGATAGCATTCGAACTGAGAGATAATAATAAACTGACCGGCTGCGTCACCGTTAAAATAAGATACAGCGATTTTCAAACGGTGACCAAACAAACGGTTATCCCTTACACATCCGGCGACCATACGCTGCTGCAGCATGTGAAGGAACTATTCGGGAAATTATACGACCGGCGTCTGCTGGTGCGGCTGGTGGGTGTACGATTCAGCCATCTCGTGCCGGGCAACCACCAGATCAATTTATTCGAAGACACCCAGGAAACGATCAAGCTTTACCAGGCAATAGATCATATCAAGCACCGGTTCGGCGAAACCAAACTTATCAGGGCCGCAGGGGCACTCTTTTCTTCAGACAAAACAAAACCGGCATGTATCTCAACTGTAAAACAAATCTCAGCTTTCGGTACGGAACGTTCAGCACGAAGGAGCTGGTGACAAAAGCCGCCGGCCATGGCATCACATCGCTCGCGCTGACGAATATCAACAATACCTGCGACATCTGGGATTTTGTTGATTTCTGCCGGGCACAGCACATAAAGCCCATTGCAGGCGCGGAAATCAGGAACGATAATATATTCCGGTATATTTTACTCGCACAAAACAATGAAGGATTGCTGGAGATCAATAAATTCCTGTCTGAGCACCTCCAGCAGGATAAGCCTTTTCCAACTCGTCCCGTTTATTTAAAAAATGTTTTCATCATTTATGCGCCGGGCAGCTTTGCAGCCGGTGAACTGGAAAAACATGAACTGATCGGCGTGCAGATAACAGAGATAAATAAATTATTCGGAATAAATATCCAGGCATGCAGCAACAAATATGTTATCCGGCACCCGGTCACTTTTGAAGACGACGACATGTACAACACGCACCGGCTGCTGCGCGCCATCGACAGGAATATCTTACTGACCAAACAATTAAGATCGGACCTGGCAGGAAAGCATGAACGATTTTATACCCCCGCAGCGCTGCAGGATGCTTTCAAACAATACCCGGATATTATCACCAACACTTCACGGGTAATGGCTGAATGTTCGATCGGTATTCCTTTATTAACTGATAAAACAAAAAAAATATTTTCTTCTTCAAAAGAAGATGACCGGAAAGCACTGGAAAAACTTGCACTCGACGGGATGAACGTACGCTATGGAACGAAAAATAAAAAAGCAGCGGACAGGGTGATAAAGGAACTGAAGATTATTGACGGGCTCGGCTTCAACGCTTATTTTTTAATCACCCGCGATATTATTCGTTATGCGCGCAGCAGGGATTTTTTCTTTGTGGGAAGAGGCAGCGGCGCCAATTCCATTGTGGCCTATTGCCTGGGCATAACAGATGTGGACCCGCTGGAGCTCGACCTGTATTTTGAGCGGTTCCTCAACCCGCAAAGAACAGCGCCTCCCGATTTCGACATCGATTTCAGCTGGCGCGACCGCGATGAGATCATCGATTATATTTTTAAAAAATATGGCCGCGACCATGTCTGCCTGCTCGGTTCATACGCCACTTTTCAGCCTCGTGCTATTTTACGCGAACTGGGAAAGGTCTTCGGCCTTCCCAAAGAAGAGATCGATACGCTGGAAAAAGCCGGTCCCGACCGCGACCCGATCCATGCAAAAATTTATTATTATGCCGCGAAGCTGAAAGATTTTCCCAATCATAAAAGTATTCATGCAGGGGGCATGCTGATCAGCGACCAGCCCATTTACCAGTACACGGCAACAGAACTTCCTCCAAAAGGCTTCTGCACTTCACAGATCGATATGCACATCGCAGAGAAAATAGGTTTATATAAATTGGATATTTTAAGCCAGCGCGGCCTGGGACATATCAGGGAAACAACAGAGCTGGTAAAGCAGAACCGCGGTGAAACGATCAATATCAATGAAATTGAAAAATTCAAAAAAGATCCGGTCATCGCCGCCCGCATCCGCAACGCCGATTCGATCGGCTGCTTTTATATCGAAAGCCCGGCCATGCGCCAGTTGTTACAGAAACTCCAATGCAACGATTACCTCACACTGGTAGCAGCCAGTTCCATTATCCGGCCGGGCGTGGCACAAAGCGGGATGATGAGGCAATACATTCACCGATTTCATCATCCGGACGACTTCACTTATCTCCATCCCAAAATGAAAGAATTGCTTGGAGAAACGTATGGCGTGATGGTGTACCAGGAAGACGTGATTAAAGTGGCGCATCATTTTGCAGGACTGGATATGGCAGAAGCCGATGTACTGCGAAGAGCCATGAGCGGAAAATACCGCGGGCGCGAAGAATTTGAAAAGATAAAAAAGAAATTCTTTACCAATTGCAAAGAGCTGGGTTATGAAGATTCACTGGCACGCGAAGTGTGGCGCCAGATAGAAAGCTTTGGCGGGTATTCTTTCAGCAAAGCGCATTCGGCCAGTTTTGCAGTAGAAAGCTATCAGAGCTTATTTCTTAAAACCTGCTACCCTGTCGAATTTATGGTGGCCGTGATCAATAATTTCGGGGGATTCTATGATCGTGAATTATATTTCCTGGAATTAAGGAAAACAGGCGCCACCGTGCATGCACCGTGCGTTAATCACAGCGTGTATTCCACCTCCCTGTCGGGAAATGATGTTTATATCGGGTTCGTTCATTTAAAAGACCTGGAAGAAAAACTTGTGGCGTCGGTCATAGAGAACAGGTTGACCCATGGAGAATATTTAAGCCTGCATGATTTTACAGAGCGGCTCGATCCGTCCATTACGCAGTTGAATATACTTATCCGCATCGGTGCCTTCCGCTTCACAGGAAAAACAAAAAAAGAACTGCTGTGGGAAGCAAATTTTCTTCAGAAAAAACAACTGAAGCATGCAGAAGGCAGCCGCCAGTTGTTTTCTTCGCCACCTGTGCAATTCAATCTTCCCGGGCTGGCGTATAATCCGCTTGATGATGCGCTGGATGAGATCGACCTGCTGGGATTTCCTTTATGCGATCCCTTCGAGATCGTTGACGATGATCCCTGCAAATATGTGCCTGTGGCTGAACTGAAAAGTAATAATGGCAGGGAAATCACGATGCTGGGATATCTCGTCACCACCAAAACGGTGCACACCAGCAGCAAGGAGCTGATGTATTTCGGCACCTTCCTCGATGTTAACCACGACTGGCTCGACACAGTGCATTTCCCGGATAGCCATAAGCGCTACCCTCTGGGTGGAAAAGGCTTTTATCTTATGCGCGGAAAAGTGACGGAAGATTTCGGCGTGTATTCGCTCGATGTATCGTGGTGCCGGAAGATGGGGATGAAAGACAGGAAGGCGCAGCCCAACAGGCTTATTTCCTTCCGGACTGAAAAGAATAGTGCCTGAGCCCGATAAGATCCGCAGGAATGCGGCGATTGTTCCACTGATCATGCATGGCCAGCGCAGCGCCTATAGCTGTGGACTGGGCCACAGATGCGGCGAACACTTCTATACCGGCGAAACACGCTGCCAGCAAATTCATAAAAACAGGATTCTTACTAAAACCGCCGTCAACAAACAGCCTCTTCACAGCAACTCCCTGCATCACCAACTGCGAGGACATCACCTGCCGGGCCATAATATCGAGCATGAGCTGGTGATACGCCTCTTCGTAATTCCTGAAATCATTCAGATCACGCTCTTTAAAAACAGAATGCCCGGGTGCGAAAGACCGTTCTTCATCCTGTTTAAAATTATCGCGTAACTTTTTCACTGTATCGCTGTCGTAAGGAACATTCCCGTAATAATTCACGGGTTTATTAAAATGCGCGGCCAGCCTGTTTACCTGCAATTCGTGCTCATTGCCGGCAAACAGCCGCGATGCTTTTACCGGTTTGCTTTTGTAGGTGAGATAGCAAAGACAATCCTGCTCCAGTTCCTGCGCGGTGAGTGGAGTGTCATTGAAAGGATTGAGTGTGATGCACCAGGTACCGGTGGAGAGCAGTGCAAAAGGTTCATTGAAGCTGGCGAGATAAGGAATCAATGCCGAAGAGCTGTCGTGCAGTCCCATGCCAGCCACAATATGATCCGTAATTTCAATCGCTTTATCGCCCGGAAAAACAGGTGCGAGCCTTTTATCCAGTCCTTCTTTTATAACCCAATCATGATACTGCATCCGGGAAAAATCCCATAGCATGGTATGGCAGCCAATGCTGGTGATATCCGAACAGGCTTCCCCGGTGACCCGGTAAGCCAGGTATTGCGGAAGATGAAGCGAATATCCATTATGGTCACAGATCTTCTTTTCGTATTTCAACCTGTACAGTTGCAATCCTGAATTCAGGCTGTCCAAAACAGGTGAAGCAGTATTTTTCGAGATCGCTGCTTCGCCACCATAAGTGTCGAAGAATTTTTTCTTCAGTGTGGCGGGGTAAGGCTTCAGATAATTATATAGTGGAAGAAATGGTTCACCATTTTCATCCAGATGTACAAAGCTGGCGCCATAAGCGGAAAAATTAACTGCCCTGATCATAAAGTCATCCAGCATTTTTAGTTGCCGGAATGTATTAACACACCACTGTGTAAGCAAATCGAGGTCTTCGCACACATCGCCGTCCTCATCTTTTGTTTCGGGGAATTTATCCGTGCGTTCATACACGATCTTATAGGTTTCATCGAACAAAAAAACTTTCTTGTTCGTTTTACCCACATCAAAAACGGCTATGACAGGAATGGCATTCATGATTATAAACCTGTTGCAACTGTTTTAGTGCCGCGCTCTTTAATTAATTGTTCCCTTATTTTCTGCTGGCGATAAACTGCGACGGGCTGAAGTGCTCCGCCTGCTCTCAGCCGTGCTTCGGCCACGAGCGGCCTAACGTCGGTCCGAAAAGCGTTCTGTAATATTTCCTGGGCCGTAACCACATCATTGTTTTGTTGTGCCAGCGCTAACTCTTTCCTGTCTGTCAATAGGGCCTGCGCGTAACTGATCATAATCGCTTCAACCGATTGCAACAGGTCTTCCAGCGGATCCTTTACATTATGCGAAGCATCGATCATCCAGCCAAGATCGCTGGCGTGATGCATATTTCTCGCATCCATCCCTTCGATCAATTCATTGAAAATTAAAAATAGCTGGTAGGGCCTGATGCTTCCGACTGTAAGATCATCGTCGCCGTATTTTGAATCATTGAAATGAAATCCGCCGAGTTTTCCTTCCATCAATAATAATGAAACGATCTGCTCGATATTAGCGTTGGGCAGGTGATGACCGAGATCGACAAGCGTGAAGGCCTTTGCTCCTAATTTCGACGCATACAGTAAAGATTGCCCCCAGTCGCCAACCGTTGTGGAATAAAAATTCGGCTCATACGCTTTGTATTCCACGAATATTTTCCAGTCGTCGGGTAATTCTTTATATACTTCACGGAGGCTCTCAAGTGTATTTTCAAAAGCTTTTCTGAAATTAAGCTGCCCGGGAAAACAGGATCCGTCGGAGAGCCAGACGGTAAGCGATTTAGAGCCCAGCGCAACGCCGTGGCGGATCACTTCAATATTATGTTGTACCGCCTGCCTGCGTACATTTTTATCTACATGCTGAAAGGAGCCGAACTTATAGCTCAGTTCCTGTCCGGGCTGATCCTGGAAGGTGTTGGAGTTCATCGCATCGAAGCGCAGGCCATGTTGTGCGGCGAGGGCTTTGATATGCGCATAATTCTCCGGAATATCCCATGGAATATGCAATGAAATTGCGCCGCTGGAACGGTTCAGCAGGTGCAGTAATCCTATATCTTCAATTTTTTCTTCCAGCTTACGTGGCTCACCTCCGATGGAAAATCGCCCGAAACGGGTGCCACCGCTGCCAAGTGCCCAACTGGGTATTGCCACCTGGAATTCGGTTAATTTATTCAGTATTGATTCGGTGTCAGCAATTGTTTCCGACAAAAATTTAAAATTTCGCTGATGTTTCTTTATCAATCCTTCGTTGTGCGCATTGATTATATTTTCATTCAACTTCATACTCCTTATTTTAATGAGTTACCATATCCCACCAGCAGAACCGAAGCGATGATGGTTAATATACCTATCGTAATTATCTGAATTGTTTTACTGTCGGTGCCTTTCCATTCCTTTAAGACGACACCCCACATATTGGCGGTTAAAATAATAAATGCCATATGGAGTATCCATGAGCTCGGGCCGTTGCTGAGTTTGCTTTCGCCCATCCCATAGAAGAAAAATTGCATGAACCAGGTAGCGCCGGCGAGTGCAGAAAATAAATAGTTGGAAGCGAGCGGCGCGCTTTTGCGGGTATAGTCGCCAAAGGTTTTATTGCGTGCATTTAAAATCATGCACCAGATAAAATTCGTTGTAAGTCCACCCCACAGTATGACTACATAAATAACATTATTTCTGAAGAGGAATTCTCCTTCTCCCGGGTGCAGCATTTTCCAGGTTTCATTAGCAGTCATGGCCATTGAGCTGCCGGCTTCTATTCCGAATGAAAAACATGCGCTGAGAACGCCGGAAATTATGGATACCAGCAAGCCGGGCCCAAATTTATATTCCGGTTCCGATTTTATTCCATGTGGATCTGTAGCGACCGGGCTACCCTGTAATTTTTCACGCCGGGTACCTGCTTTTGCACAGATAATGATGCCGAGCACGCAAACGAATAATCCTGCTAAAACGGTCAGGCCCCAATGCGTGCCCGTGAGCATACCAATTGTTTCTTTTCCCTGCTGCGGAGAGAATTCATAATAGATCGAAGGAATCAGCGCTCCGAACACCATGCAGAGGCCGAGGATGATACTGCTTCCGAGGGAAACACCGAGATATCTTACACCAAGACCATAAGTAAGACCGCCAATACCCCAGAGCAGTCCGAATAAATAGGTGGTACCTAAAACGGGTGCAGAGGTGTGGCGGATGATCTCAGCAAATTCGGGTATGGTAAGATAAGCCGCAACGGGTGGTACGATGAGCCAGGAAAAAAGCCCCCCGATGATCCAGTAGCTTTCCCAGGACCAGCCTCTTACTTTTTTATAAGGAAGGTAAAAACTTCCGGAAGCAAATCCTCCGATAGCATGAAAAAAAACTCCAAGTATGGCCTGCATTAATTAGTGGTTTTATATGGCAATGCGTGACCGCTTAAAAGTAAATAAATCGCTTTCCAAACTGTCATGCACTGTCATGCCTGCCTCCACTGCGTTACGGCAGGCAAAGCCTTTCTTTGATGCAGCCTGGGCAGACACTGCCTGCCGTAACGCAGTGGAGGCAGGCGAGATACTAATCTCTGTTCAATTCCACCTTGGTCATTTGGTAATAATGGTTCTGCAGCTCGTGCACATTGATGTGGCGGTTAAGCTCTCTTCTGTCTTCCCTCCACCAGATTTCCATACTTGAAAAATCGTTTGGAGCAGGAATATGAATACGAAAAGAATTTTTCATGTATTTGACGCCTGCGCCGTCAGGTTGTTTTGTAAAGCCCAGCTTGACGAGCTGTTCATCCGAAACAGGAATCGCGTATAAATGCTCCGGAGAATACCAGAATGGCTGGACCTCCGTTTCCACGCAAATTTCTTTTTCTTCCGGGGCAAGATCTGTAACAACGCCTTCCCTTTTCTGGCCTTCATATTCGGCCAATACAATATCTCCGGGTTTGATTTCATTGAACCTGATCATAGGCCTGCAATTTTTTTGTACCTGAATTTACAAATATTTTGAAACTGCAAAACTTATTCTTCCCGGTTATTCTGCCCAACTCATTGTATAATCAGCATTTTCTATACCCAGGGCTTCTATTGTCAATTGCAGCGGATGGAAAGTGTCTACCATCACGGCAAGCTCTTTTGTTTCTTACGGGTGACATGCTTGCGGCTCATAAAATCGCCGTCCACATAGTAAAGTACCTCATCACTATCGATATTGCTGTGATTGTAGGGGGCGGGAACAGCCTGCGGGTGATAGTCGTACAAGCGGGGACAAAAAGAGCAAACCACGAAATTGTGCCCTTCAAAAGTCTGATGTACTGGTGGCGGCTGGTGCACCCTGCCCGTGATAGGCTCAAAATCATGGATACTGAAGGCGAATGGATAGCAGCAGCCATCCCATCCGACCACATCGAAAGGATGGTGACCGTAATGAAGGCCATACATTCTCCCTTTCTTCTTCGTATTAATTAAAAAATCGCCTTTCCGGTCGATGGTCTGCAGGTTTTGCGGCTTGCGGAGATCGCGTTCACAGAAAGGAGAATTTTCAAGCAGTTGCCCGTACCGGCTGAGGTAGCGATTAGGAAAACGGACAGGGCTAAATGATTCTACGATAAAGAGCCGGTTCTTTTCATTATCGAAATCGATCTGGTATATCGTGCCGCGCGGGATGGATAAATAATCACCATAACCAAAATCGATATCCCCATACATGGTGCGAAGCGTTCCCGATCCTTCGTGGATAAAGATCAGTTCATCTGCATCGGCATTTTTATAAAAATAATCTTTAAGGCTCTGTGTGGGTGCCGCAAGAACGATATGGCAATCGCTATTGACCAGTATCGGTTTACGGCTTTTAATAAAATCTTTTTCCGGTTGCACGTTAAAGCCTTCGAAGCTGCGGTGCTTCAGCATTTTTTCCTCGGCTATTCTAGGTGAAACGTCATAGGGATCATCTGCTTTAATAATAACGGTAGGCGGGTGACAGTGATACAGCAGGGAATAATCATTGGAAAATCCTTCTGTTGAAAATAATTGTTCCGAATAGAGGTCGCCGTCTTTTTTCCTGAATTGCGTATGACGCTTATGGGGGATGGTACCCAGTGAATAATAATGTGGCATCGTTATCTTTTTGTGTAAGGCAAATTTACAGGATAATCATTCGTTCCCCGTAACATCAGTTTAATTGCGGTATTGTTACATTCCGGGGAACAGCGGACGGCCGATTCCTACCCGGCCGGGCCAGGGAATGCTGGCCAGGATGATGATCAGGGCGATAAGATAAAACCAGAAGCTTTTTTTGTGTTTTATATTATCGGGAAGGCTTTTCTTGGATACACCGCGACCGATAGTGATCAGCGCGATGGCGATGAGCATGCCCACGTTATGTTCTACGATCCAGAATCGCGCCACAGGATCTTTCATGGCAGCGGAGAAGCCGATGTTTTGCAACAGTTTAAAGCCCCAGGGGCCGATAAACCACTCAATCAGCCCGATAAGCAGCTGAATATGGGCCGAGATCATGAGAAAGAGTCCTGTTTTCTTATCCCCTGCGGTAAAAGGTTTATTGCTGCTCATTCCTTTCAGGTGTTTGAAAAGGGCAACAAGCAATAAAATTAAGATTACCCACCTAAGGAGGCTATGCAGATGAACAAAACCGTTGTACATAAAATAAATTTCCCTGCAAAGAAAGCCATTAATTTTCAAATGGGAAAATGCGAACAAAATGCAAAGCTACCGCCGATCTAAGAAATAAAATTTCTTAATTTCTATTTTTCACCTCTAAAACGAAATCAAGCGATACGCCAACAATTTCTGCAATTTTTTCATCAGGGTGATCGGTATGCTGCAGCAGGAATATTACAAAGGCGGTATTTCTTTCTGCCGTGGCTATTCGTGCACCTTCTTCCAGGCCCTGTTCCTGCCCCTGCAGATAGCGAATGTCTGTTTTTAAATCGTAAACAATAGGCATGGTTTGTTCCTCCTCTACAATAATGTGTTGAATGTTTCTTAATTTCCCGAGAATCTCCAGCTGCGCTATTTTCCTTTTTAATTCCTGCCCATCGGGATATAATAACGACTGTAATTTATATAATATTTTCCTGACAACCGCTCTTTTCTCCTCCTGTTCTGTTCTGCCGGCCAGTACCGCCAGCAATAGTTCTCCCGGCATATCCGATTGCAGAAAACTCTCGGGATCTGCATCTTTCATATCCACTACCCGGTATTCATATTGCAACCCGTATTCCTTAATTTCAGCGGGCATATTCAATTTTCCCATGCCTGCATAGATGACCAGTCCGCGAACGGGCAGCCGGTACGTAATTCTTGCCAGTGCATGATACAAAAGCATGCGGTTGCCCATATGCCTGTCGTTGGTCATCTGCCATTCGATATGCAATAAATAATTGCCGTTGTCATGATCCACCACTTCAAAGAGCCAGTCGGTTTCCCGCTCCAGGGTTCGCTGCATTTTTCTTTGTCGGGGAATCAGGTTGGCTGGGTCAATGCCAAAAACCTGATGAGCCGCCGAGGCGCTCAGCGTTTTAAGATTCTCCTGCATCACCCGGTCAAATTCATTCGCCATACGCTGTTATTGCGAATCGAAAATAGAACCAGCGACAGCTAAGGCAATGGTGTTTTAACGTATAGGTGATATGTTTTAAAGCGGTAAATCGGACGATAAAATACGTGCCTGCCCGGAAGGCACAGCATCTTCCAAATATCAATTGTAAACCAGCTAATATGTTATAAAGTCTTCTTTAATTCCCGGTCGTATTGATACAGCAATTCACCATTTACTTCAAAAGAAAAAGCGCGGCTAAAAACAAATGATAGTTTTTCGAGTAGCTTAATACTTCTGCTATTGGAAGGGATAGTAAGAGCTGTGATATGCCGGATGTCCAGTTTTTCGGCGGCATATGTCAATATCGAAGAAGCCGCTTCAAAAGCATATCCGTTGCCCGTATGCCGGGGTAAAAAAGCAAAACCCAGATCCGGATATTCCAGCGTATCTCTTTTCAACACTCCGCACATGCCGATCGCGCACCCATCATCCTTCTTCTGTACCAGGTTCAACCCAAAACCGTGTATCTCATAACTTTTCAGCGGCCCCTTTTGCAGATAATTTTGAGCATCTTCAATTGACCTCACGCTTTTGTTTCCTATAAATTGCAGCCAGCCCGGCGAATTGAGCAATTCGATGATAAACGGTGCATCATTCAAATTAAAGCGGCGCAGCAATAGTCTGCCTGTTTCAATAATCATGTCGTTGAGGTTGTAGCAATCAGGTATATTGAATTGAAAAAGGTGATATATTTTTTAACAACCCGACTATTTGGTAATAAAAGTATGTTCTTACTCCATTAAAACAACGAGCCGCTTCCCTCCCTCTACCGGCATATCCCAGGCTTTTTCAATGTCTTTCAACGGTATTTTTACCGTTTCCATTTTCAGCTTTCCTTCTGCCGCAAGTTGAAACATTTGGGGAAGCATTTCAGTAATCAGCACTTTCACTTCTTCGCGGCTCCAGCTTCCCAGCCCCGAACCCAGGATCCGGATATCGGCACTCCGCAAAACAGAAGACGACAAGGCAATATTATCACCCGTCATGCTACCCACCGAAATAAAACGTATACTGCGCTGCGCCGGCTGACCGGTTCCTTTTATTGAAGCCAGGATCAGTTCGGCGCTATGTCCCCATAAATAGTCAATCACAATGTCTACCGGCATTTGCTGTTGCAGCCCGGCGAGTTGGGAAATAATAGCCTTATCATCCTGTTTCAGCGAAATAACTTCATCCGCACCCAATGCAAGCAATTCTTTTAATGCCTGTTCATTGCGGCCCGTTGCTATAACTCGTTTGGCTCCATAGTATCTGGCAATCTGCACCGAAATTTTGCCGGTCACACCTGTAGCGCCGTTTATCAGCACTATTTCGCCTTTTTGTAAACCTGCACGGAAACGGAGGGCCAGTGCCGAGCCCATTACAGCGTTGGGCAACGCTGCAGCCGTTGCATCATCAATGTCCGCTGGCAGTTTTACCAGCATATCTTTTTCAACAGTTGCTTTTTCAGCAAGCATTCCACTAATTCCAACTGCATACACACGGCTACCATCCTGTAACAAACCGACGCCATCGCCACCCGGCACCTTTGCCGTCCATTCTTCATGACTGGTAGAATAATGCTTCCCGCTCGCGCGCATTTTGTCGAGATTTTTTAATGCGGATGCTTTTATCCGGATCAATATCTCTTTTTCATTTTGCACTTTCGGTTCTTCAAAATTTTCTACATATCGCGGCATTTCACCCCTTTGGTATATTACGGCTGCTTTCATCATAAATAGATTTTATACTGCTAAATTACTTCGCCGCTCGCAATTCTGCAGCCTATGCCCGGCCGTTTTTGGGTAGTCTGCCGAAAACAGAAAGTTATGATGCAAGTATCCTGTTTTAATAATAAATTGTCAATCAGAACCAACCGTTATGTCAGAATTTTCCGCAGAGTTAATTGGAACAATGTTGCTGATCCTGTTGGGCAACGGTGTAGTGGCTAACGTTATTCTCAAAGGCACCAAAGGGAACAACAGTGGCTGGATGGTGATCACGACGGGCTGGGCCCTGGCCGTGTTCGTAGGAGTGGTATTTGCCGCACCCTATAGCGGTGCACACCTGAATCCGGCCGTTACGCTGGGATTAGCCATAGCTGGAAAATTTGCATGGTCGAAAGTAGCAGGCTTTATACTCGCCCAATTATTAGGCGCCATGTTGGGGTCGTTAATCGTATGGATCGTGTATAAAAATCATTTCGACATGACAGAAGATGCGGGTACGCAACTGGCCGTGTTCAGCACATCGCCGGCGATAAAGAATCTCGTATTTAATTTCCTGAGCGAAGTGGTGGGTACATTCGTACTGGTGTTCGTGGTTTTTTATTTCACCAATGCCGAAATTAGCACTCCTCAAACGCCTATCGGCCTCGGTTCGCTGGGCGCCATCCCCGTAGCCTTCCTGGTATGGGCGATAGGTCTTTCACTCGGCGGAACAACAGGATATGCCATTAATCCTGCCAGGGATCTGGGGCCACGCATTATGCATACCTGCCTTCCTATCAGGAAAAAGGGAAGCAGTAACTGGAAATATGCATGGGTACCAATTATGGGCCCGTTTGTGGGCGCTGCAGTCGCAGCAATCAGCTTTCTCATCCTGAGCCGGCAATAAGACGTTCGCCTTAAAACATGAAATATGGTGGCTATCCTTCGTCTGAATTAAACTGTATCAGGGCATAGTTTTTACTTGTGTATCGAGCGGTAAAATCTACGGCTATGAAAAAAGAATCCTTATATAAGAAAGAAGCGACAAAAACCGCTAAGAAATACCGGAAGCTTCAAGATGAAGTGGCTAAAAATGACAACAGGAGAAAAACTACTCCCGCTAAAAAAGCAATGCAGGCAGGAGCACGCAAATATCCTGAGCCACCCGTGGGCCGGCGCCATCTTCCAAAACCCGGCAAAGAAGCTGATATGGACATGCCTCCATATTATACTGCACCGTATTATAAAGGTTCAGGTAAACTGGAAGGAAAAGTGGCTGTTATAACCGGTGGAGATTCGGGCATAGGCCGAGCCGTGGCCATACTGTTTGCGCGTGAAGGTGCTGATATAGCCATTATTTATCTGAATGAACATCATGATGCCGCTGTCACTAAAAAAGAAGTGGAAAAAGAAGGCAAAAGCTGTTTATTGATTGCCGGTGATGTAGCCGATCGCCAGTTCTGCCTCGATGCGGTGAGCGCTGTTATCGCCGGGTTCGGAAAATTGGATGTGCTCATTAATAATTCGGCCTTCCAATTACATGTGCAGGATTTCACCACGCTCTCTGAAACTCATTTTGACTGCACCATTAAAACCAACCTGTATGGCTATTTTCATATGAGCCAGGCAGCGATACCGTATATGAAACCCGGCAGCGCCATTGTTAACACCGGATCAGTTACAGGAATCCTGGGCAACAAGCACCTGATCGACTACTCGCTCACGAAAGGCGCCATACATGCTTTTACCCGTTCGCTCGGCACACACCTGGTGGAAAAAGGAATCCGCGTGAATGCTGTTGCACCCGGTCCTGTGTGGACACCGCTGAATCCGGCCGATAAGCCGCGCAAATTGATCCCAAAGTTCGGTTCCGATACGCCGATGAAACGCCCTGCACAGCCTGAAGAGATCGCGCCCGCATACGTTTTCCTCGCTTCTCCGCAATGTTCAAGCTATATCACAGGAGAAGTATTGCCCATCATAGGCGGATATAGCGGCGGGTAAAAAACAATAGCCTGGGGAACTGTCTCCACAGGTTTCATACACAACCGCGTTTTTATTTTCCGGTGGAAAGAATATCATGCGTAAGCTGTTTCATATCTGTCGTCTCAAGCTGTTTCACTGCATTGATGATCTGAAACTGCTTTTCACCGGTAAGATAATCACCTGTGAGTGAAATAAATTTTTCAACAGTATCTTCCCAGCTAAAGGGCCTTGTGTGAAAGCCCTTGAAATCTTCCTGCTCTCTCATATAAATTGTCCCGTCTTTTAAATGAATCGTCACTTTTGAGCACATTTTATCCGGGTATTGCGCCGTATAGCTGTCCAGCATACCAACCAACTTTACCGGCTTGTGCACTGGGAACACGGTGTCTATTTTCACTTTCTTCAACAATTGCTGAACGTCTTCCTGTACGATGCGTTCCGGAACAAGCTGTTGCGGGGTCACTTTTCCATCTATCAGCGCAACGGCAACCAGGTAAGGTAAACTATGATCAGCCTGTTCCTTAGTATAAACCCGGTATCGATCACCGTATTCACCGCCACCGACAATATGGTATCCGGTGAGGAAAACAGTTACCTCGATTTTGCTGATGGATGCAATATCGATATCATGCTGTTCACGCAATGCCAGGACTGATTCAAGTGCAGTCTGCGTATGCACTTCCGCGTTAAAAGATTTCAAACAGCATTTCGGAATCAGGCTGAAATCTTCCTGCTGCCAGTCGTATTTTAATTCCATTCCATGAATTGCATTGAAGCCTTTTTCTTTGATTTCAAAAAGCTCCACCGGGCCTGTTATGCCTTCGGAACTGAAAGCAGCGGTTTGCATGCAGCCTGAATTGACGAGCGCCGAAGCAAAGCCCTTCCATTGCGGTGTATAAGATGCCCGCGTCGTGACCAGCGTATTGAAACTACAACCTGCAATGCCCAAAGCATTTGCCAGCGCTTTAACGTCCATGCCCAGCAACCGTCCCATGCTTGCGGTAACCGAAAAACTCAACAGCGTTGTATGATCAAAGCCATTGATCATAACAGGTAATTCATTGACGAGCCTGCATTCGATGGCATAGGCCACCGCCATCGCAGTTAAAAAAGCGGCGCCATCGAAAGGCTTTACATGCGAAACAGCCAGCAAGCCGCCAATATTATCGCTGGGATGGCAGGTCGATTCTTTGCCCAGGTAATTATCCATAAAATCAGGATAACGGATAAGAGCGGTATAAAGCAACGCGGCATGGTCGGGGCTCAGATCGTGCAACACTCCACTTCCCTGTAGTGAGTTTATGCCTTTAATGAATTTTCCCATAGTCGGTTGCTGTAAGGCAAAGAGCATGGAACCGACAGCATCCAGAAGATGCCGTTTCAACTGATCTTTTATAGCATCGGTTAATAAGGGATAATCCCGCTGCAATGCGAAATACGCTATTTGTTCCGTCTGGCATTCCATAATTACAGGCTTTTTAAAAATCGTGCCGCTATGGGCCGCATTGGAAAAACATACTGTAGAATACTGCCGGTTTATTTTTAAAACCTTGCTACCAGCTTTATATTTAGCAATCTGGGCGTGAGCCTGTTCGGCAAAGCATAAGTGGTGTTGGAGAAATCTTTGATGAGGAGATACGAGATTGTGTTGTCGCGGTCGATAAGGTTGTAAACTTCCAGTGTGGCCCAGATGTTTTCAAAATTCCGGAAAGGGCTATGGCTTCTCCTGTTTGCCTTGTCCATATCCAATAATAAAGCACTGAAGCCTACATCTATCCTGATATAGGGCTCTATCGTCAGCGCATTGCGGTATTTAACGCTGCCCGGAATATTATACGGCAGATTGCTTCCGTATAAAAAATTAAGATAGACCCTGAAATTTTTATTTGTAGAGAGATAATCCTGCAGAAACATGCCGAAAGTCACCAGCCGGTCTGTGGGCCGCCTGAACCATCCGCCCTGCTGCAATGAACTGTCAATAACCTGATTGGACGAATCGAGCTTATAATTGTAATACGTATCGTTGTCGAGGTTTTCGCGCGTGCGCATAAAACCCAGGCTAAACCAGCTCTCTGCATCTTTGACCAGCTCAGTAAATAATCTGAATTCTACTCCCGTTGCATAGGCTTTTGCATTATTCTCTCCTGAATATCGTATCCGCACGTTATCGAGATCATAAGGAACTACCCGGGTCATATATTTATAATACGCTTCGGCCGTTAACCGGTAAGGCCTGGCGCCCGAACGGAAATTATAATCAAATCCCGCCACGGCCTGGTAGCTGCGCTGCGCTTTTAACCCGGTATTCAACGTACCGTCATACCTTCTTAATTCACGGTAAAATGGTGGCTGGTCATACACACCAATCGCTCCACGATATACAATATCCTTATCCGTGTTAGCGGGTTTCCATGAAACACCCAAACGCGGTGAAACCAGGAATTCATTGTTGAGGTTGTTATAATTATACCGCAGCCCCGCCTGCATATTGAAGCCGGAGTTATTGTTGAAAATAATATTATCCTGCAGGTATCCCGTGAGCCGGAATATGTTGAGAGCGGCAGAAGAGTGGAGAAATGAATTGAAACGCAGGTGATCGGGATCATAAGGAATATTATAGCCCGCTGAATCCTGGTATTCCCACTCGTGCAACCGGTCGTTTATCTTTTGTATTTCTGCCGATTGTCCCCATTGCAGGAAATGTTTTCCAAGATCAAGAGAGCCCTTATGCGATGCATTGAATACATTAATTTTTAACGTGTTTCTCACATAGTTTTGGTACAATCCCGCACCCAAAGGACTGGTGATCAGCCCGAAATCAGCTTTCGACTTATCAAATTCGCGCTCACCAAACAAATACTCTCCGGTAATATCTATCGACTCTCTTTCATTATCGCTGAAAGAGCTGAGCATCCATTTCATTTTCAGCTTGCCTGTAACCTGGTGAATGAGCGACAGGCCCACCATGTTCGTATTATAACCATCTTCTTCGCGCCCATCAAAATAAACATCCAGTCCAAGGTTCTGCGTAAAAAAAGGAGAAAATACAGTAGATGTAAGCTGGCTGAACCGGGGTACCAGGGTGAAAGAGGTTTTTGAAAAATTACCGAGTAATTCCAGGCTCATGCGCGGATTGAACTGGTAAGCCAATAAAGCCTGGAAATCTGCGGACGAAGGAACATAGTTACCCTTGGTTTCCTGGCTGCTGAGCAGGTTGCGGTTGCTGCGGTTACGCACTCCCGTTATAAAAGTGAATTTATGATTTCCAGAAATGCCTTCCAGGTGCAGGCCCTGTTCCAGCAGACTTATATAAGCAGAGCCGCCGAACTGCCGTGGCTTTTTATATTGAATATCCAAAACAGAAGACATTTTATCTCCATATTTTGCCTGGAAGCCGCCATTATAGAAACTAACATTGCGGGTGAGCTCAGGATTAATAAAACTCAGCCCTTCCTGTTGCCCGCTTCTGACCAGGTAAGGACGGAATATTTCAAAATCGTTTACGTAAATAAGATTTTCATCGTAATTGCCACCCCTGACAGAATACTGCGAGGTAAGTTCGTTGTTCGATCCGACGATTATCTTAATTAAACTTTCTATACCTCCTGTGGGTGAAGGAATATTAATAGCATTTTTAGGGTTGATATTAACCAGGCCCGCTTCTGTTCTTGAGCGCTGATCGGTAAACACGACTGAATCAAGCTCACCATGACGGCGCTCGAGTTTTACTACGAAATACTCCCGCTCGTTCTCATTCAATAAAAAATTATGCTGTTCGGTTTTATAGCCCGTGAAGCTGAAGATTACTGCAAAAGCTTTATCGGCCGGCGCTTTTATCCGGAACGTACCTGAATCCGTTGTAACGATACCGGTTTGTTTGCCGAGAATGGTAACCGAAACTTTCGCGAGCGGGTTGTCATTTTCATCAATCACCTTACCGGAAAGAAATGCGGATCTGTTCTGGGCAAATGCCGTAGAGCAGCATGCGGTAAAGGATATCAGGAATAGAAGACGGACGATATGCACCCGGATATTTTTATCTTCCTAAATTAGGCATATTTCATATTGACCAGTTGCGAAATGGCTGCTTTCGGATCAGGAGAACCAAAAACAGTGTTTCCTGCCACCAGCACGTCGGCGCCGGCCTTAAGAATGGAAGCCGCATTCTCCAGCGTTACGCCCCCATCGATCATGATCTTTGCAGTAAGGTTATGCTCGTCGATCATTTTGCGGAGCTCCTTAATTTTTTTCAGGGTATGGGAAATAAATTTTTGTCCCCCGAAGCCCGGGTTCACGCTCATCAGGTTCACAATGTCCACATCCTGGATAATGTCTTTTAAAAGACATACGGGAGTATGAGGGTTTACGGCCACGCCGGCTTTCATACCAAGCGATTTGATCTGCTGGATATTGCGGTGCAGATTAGGGCAGGCCTCGATATGCACATGAATATGCTCGGCCCCGGCATCGCGGAAAGCCTCAACATATTTTTCGGGTTCCACAATCATAAGATGTACGTCGCTGATCTTCTTATTCACTTTGGTTACCCGTTCAATTACAGGAAATCCAAAGCTGATATTGGGCACAAAACGCCCGTCCATCACGTCGAGATGGAGCCATTGGGCTTCGCTTTCGTTGACCATCTCACATTCCTGATTCAGCTGTAGAAAGTTTGCAGATAGTAATGAGGGAGCAATAATCGGCATGCGCAAATATAAAGGAGTATTTCTATTTTGTCACTCTTTCCAACCCTTCGCGGGCTTCGATAAACGTTTTATCCAGGGCATAGGCGCGGTCGTAGTTGTTGGCGGCTTCCTGATTATCACCTTTGGCCTCGTAACAGCGACCCATCCAGAAATAGGCATCGGGATCGGTATTGGAAACGGTTGCTGCCAGGTTGAATATATGCAGTGCGGAGTCGGTCTTTTTCAGCTCGAAATAAATAATTCCTTTTTCAATATAAGCATCGGTCATCTTCCAGTCGCGGAGTATGCAGGAATCGAATTCCTTTATTGCGAGGTCATAATTATTGATTTCCGAATAATAAATACCCTTCACATAAAGCGGGTCTGTTTCAACGCCTGCTGAATCCTGGCTGAGGAGCCGATCGCAGATGGACAGCGCGCGCGGATTTTTCTTTGCCGCATAAATCTGCGCCAGCACCAACCCGGAATATTTTATGGGCATCAGCGCAAAGGACCGCTCGAGGCAGGCAATAGCGCCATTTGTATCTTTCAATGCAGCAAGCAGATTTCCCTTGTCGTACCAGGCTTCGAAATTGGAAGAATCTTTGGCTATGATGAGATCAAATTGGCGGATGGCACTGTCGGGCTGATTTCGTTGCAGATACAACTCACCCAGGCGGCGGTTGAATTCCGTGTTATCAGCGTGTTTAACCGTACCTTCTCTTAACAGGGCAACGCCCACATTCGCCTGATCGGTTAGCAGCAGGTTGGAGATATATTCCAGCTCCACGGATTCATCCTTTGTAAGCTCCCAGGCTTTTTTATAATCGGGAGTAGCCTGTGCGAGGTAATTATTTTGCGAAAGCAATTGGGCGCGGCGCAGGTATAACGCAGGATCGTTGGGAGACTGTTCAATACTGTCTGTTATGCCGGCAAAGGGCGGGCGGTGCAGTATGGCGGCAGGATCTTTCTTCCTATTATCCCCACCACAGGCCTGAAACACTATAAATACAACGGCAAGAACCTTTAGCGGGCCAATCCTGAGCATTTGCAAAACTAACAAATTCCCGCGTTGATTTTTTTTATCCCAAACAGGGATTGAAACAGGAAACATATATTCACAACAATCTTATTATCAATATAATAGAAATTGGCATTGGGTTGGCAAACTCTGATTCAACAAACAAACAGTCAAAAACCCCGTACCGTCAAAAAAAAGAATCATGGCAACCAACGAAACAACTTTAAGGTCGGAAATGTTCAGCAGAATTTTGAAATCTGACGTACAGGGTGATTGCTGCGGGAATGATCCCCTACCCGGTAAAACAAACATCATGATCACAAAAGTAACAGTGCGCCCTAATCCGTTTTACACTGTGCTGACTATGGATGTTTATTGTGAGAGCAATAGGAACATAATCGTCAGAATGTTTAACGCGGATGGCAGAATTGTTAAGATGTTCAGTTGGTACCTGGTGAAGGGAACGAATGTAACAGCCATCAATGAACTTGGAAATCTGGATAATGGCTCGTTTCTGCTTGATATTATCGACAATGAAGGCAGCGTTCTTTTCTCTACCAGGCTTACAAAAGAATCATAAACTCTTTTATAAACCAACCTTAACAACCGTACAAATTTTTAAAAAGGAGCTATTGGCCGGCTCCTTTTTTTTATTTTTTGGGGTTCATGCAAAGCTGCAAAGATATCTTTGCGTCTCCTGAACTGCTCTTTGCGCCTTTGCGTGAAACCAGCAGACATCATAAATTTACATTATGGTCAAATTATCGGTTAATATCAACAAGTTTGCAACTTTACGCAACAGCCGCGGCGGCAACAGGCCCGATGTTTTAAAAGCAGCAATAGATGCACAGCGGTTCGGAGCCGATGGCGTAACCGTACATCCGCGCCCCGACGAAAGGCATATCCGCTACAGCGATGTGCGGGAAATAAAGAAGATCATCACTACCGAATTTAATATCGAAGGCAATTGCCAGGAACAGAAATTCATCGACCTCGTACTCGAAACAAAACCCGACCAGGTGACACTGGTTCCCGATGCATTGGGCCAGATCACCTCGAACCACGGATGGGATACCATCGCCAATAAAGATTATTTAATAAGCATCATTAAACTATTCAAAGATGCAGGTATCCGCACTTCCATTTTCGTAGATCCGGTTATAGAAATGGTAGAAGGTGCGGCCCTCACGGGTACTGACAGGATAGAATTATATACACAGGCCTATGCTGAGGCTTATTTCGACGACAAACATGCTGCCATACGCGATTATGTGTATGCCGCAAAAGTTGCTGTAGAAAAAGGACTGGGAATAAATGCAGGTCACGACCTCGACCTCGACAACCTGCAATTCTTCGCTGAAAACGTAACCGGCTTACAGGAAGTATCTATTGGCCACGCATTAATTGCTGATGCATTGTACCTCGGTTATGAAAATACCATTCAGCTCTACAAAAGACAGTTGAAAAATACCTGAACAAGAGATTGACCATTACCGCGATTGGTCCGCTTTTACCAGCACTATTTCCTTTTGGCATCTTCACCAGGTTTTCTCATCCGGTCTATCGCTTTGCGCATCGCCTGCTTCTGTGCCTTGGATTTTGTAAGACCGATCGCCTGTTCATAATGAAAAACGGCGGCATCAATATTCGTATCCGCATACAGATAGCCCAATAACCCATGATAGTAATTATTGCCCTCCAGTTTTAATTTTTCCGCCTCTACTATGGCTTTATCGTGTCCGTAAACCCGGGCATACGCAAATGTGCGGTTCAGGGCCGTTACCGGCGAATATTCAATAACAATAAGCCGGTTGTATAAATCTAAAATGTGCGACCACTTATTTTGCTCCGCAAATGTGGTGTGCCAGTAAGCAATGCCAGCCTCTAAATGATATTTGGAAATTTCATTTCCCTTACAGGCATTTATCAGGTATAGGTTTCCTTTTTCGATAAGCGCCTGATCCCACAAGTTCCTGTCCTGTTCATCAAAAAGAATAGGTTCGCCCCTATCGTTTGTTCGTGCTTCATTTCTAGAGCTTTGGAAATACATCAGCGCGAGCAATGCATTTGTCTCCGGTGTATTTGTATGCGAATTTTCCACAAGCAGCAACCCCAGCCTTATCGCTTCCGAGCAAAGATCCTTCCGGATCAGCCGGTTGTTGGTTTTGGAAAAATAGCCTTCGTTAAAAAGCAGGTATACAGTTTTTAAGACGGTGTCCAGTCTCGATCGTATTTCCGTTTCTTTTAACGATGTAATTTTAAAATTCTCCTTGCGGAGATTCGCTCGTGCTCTTTGCAAGCGTTTTTTAATTGTTTCGGGCTTGCTCAGAAATGCATTCGCAATTTCCTCCACGCTGAATCCGCAAAGAATCTGAAGTGCCAGCGAAATCTGTGCCTCAATCGTGTTTGCAGGGTTACAAACCGCGAAGATCATCTCCAGCTGGCTATCGGAAATATTCTTATTGCTGAACTCAAAATCGGGCTCTTTATCAATCTCATCGGATTTAATAGCTTTTTTGATCTCCGTTTCAAAAAAAGAAAGTCGCCTGAAATAGTCCCTGGCTTTGTTTTTGGCCACTGCATAGAGCCAGGCAGCGGGGTTTTCGGGCATACCGTTAATGGCCCAGTTTTCAGATGCTTTCAGAAAAGTGTCGCTTGCAATGTCTTCGGCAATTTCTATATGTTTTAAACGAAACCGTTTACAGAGTACAGCCACTATTTTGCTGTACTCTGTTCTGAATAAATGGGGTGGAATTTCGTTTTGTTTCATAAACAAACCCTGCATATCTGCCAGACCTGGCCTTTTACATCGGATCGATCTCTCTGATTTCCACGTTGCCTCCTGCCGCCAATATCGGGCAGCCGGCAGCTAATTGCCGGGCTTCTTCAAATGTGGATGCATTAACAACAGAATAACCCAGGATCGACTCCTTGATTTCCGCATAGGGGCCATCTGAAATTACATTGTTGCCTTTTAAAACGCTGCCTGAACTGGTCAGTCTGTTTCCCTTGTCTGCCAGTTTGTTTTGCGCGGCAATACCCGCGATCCAGTTGATCCATGTTTGCGTAAGGGCCTGCGCTTCTTCGGGAGATGTCTTCGGCATGGCTTTGTAGTCTGCCCTGTAGACAAATAAGAACTGTTTCATTTTAAAAAATTTGTTACCCCTTAATGACGATTGAAATTTCAGAGCGGGGACAAAGTTCAGATTTTTTTCAGAGAGGGCCTGAAATCGCATACCGCTCGTCCCTTCTCTCATTGGGAATATGTCTTAAAAAACGTAGCTTCTATACAAAATACTGTTTATGAGAAAACTATTCCTGGCGTTAACGCTGCTATTCGCCTGTGCCGGCAGTTTTTCGCAGCTCACTACCACTCCCAGCGGGGGGAATAAGACCGCCGCAGTTAGCGAACGCATAGGTCTTACCGATATCACCATTCATTACAGCCGTCCCGGAGTAAAAGGCCGGGAGGGGCAGATATGGGGGAAGCTGATCAAACCCGGCTTTAACGATGAAGGCTTCGGCCCGGCTAAAGCGGCCCCGTGGAGAGCCGGCGCCAACGAAAATACCACGATCAGCTTTTCGAAAGATGTAAAAGTTGAAGGACACGCCCTGCCAGCCGGCACTTATGGTTTTTTTATCGCTTACGGTCCCGGTGAATCGATACTGATATTTTCTAAAAATTCCACTTCCTGGGGCAGCTACTATTATGATGAAAAAGAAGATGCTCTTCGGGTGAAAGTCAAACCTGTAGCCCTTGACAAATCCGTCGAGTGGCTGAAGTATGAGTTCGATAATCAGACGGATTCAACAGCATCGGTACAATTACAATGGGAAAAATTGTGTATTCCGTTTACGGTGAGTGTTGATGTGGTAAGAGATCAGCTCGAATCGTTTAGAAATGAATTACGTACCAATAAAGGATTTACCTGGACCACATGGAATCAGGCTGCACAATGGTGTCTTCAACATAAAGTGAATTACGCTCAGGCTCTCCAATGGGCGGATTCCGCCTCCGGCCCCACATTCGGCGGCAATAATCAATTCACAACGCTTTCTACAAAGGCACAGTTGCTGACCGAAATGGGCAAACCCGCCGAAGCTGCTGCCGTAATGAAACAAGCCGTGCCCCACGCCAGCATGTTCGAACTGCATCAATATGGAAGGGAACTGATCAGCTATAAAAAGAACAAGGAAGCGCTGGACATTTTTAAATTGAATGCGGCAAAGAATCCCAAAGAGTTTACCACCTATGTGGGATTAGCGAGGGGATATTCCGCGACGGGCGATTTTAAGAATGCATTGAAAAATGCACAGGCTGCGCTGCCGCTTTCACCTGACCCATTAAATAAAGCAAGCATTGAGGCAATGATCGGCAAATTGAAAGAAGAAAAGGATGTAAATTAGGGAAGGTCTGCATCGGGTTGATGCCGTATAGCTAAAACGTTTATTCCGCCCGGTTAAATTATTTGCAGCCCAGCAGTTCGCAAAGTTTATTTTCAAGATCCCTGCCACGCAGATTCCTGGCAACAATTTTTCCTGTGGGATCCACCAGCAGGTTCTGGGGAATGGATTGAATCTTATATTTCATCGCCACCTCATTGTTCCAGAATTTCAGGTCGCTTACCTGCGTCCATACCAGCTTATCCGCTTTAATAGCTTTTACCCAATCCGCCTGCTCGCGGTCGAGAGAAACGCCGAGCACGGTGAAGTTTTTATTCCTGAATTTATTATACGCCCGCACCACATTGGGATTTTCCATACGGCAGGGCCCGCACCAGCTGGCCCAGAAATCGACGAGCACATATTTTCCTCTAAAAGAACTTAGTGAAACCTGTTTGCCTTCGGGTGTGGCCTGTGAAAAATCTATGGCCACCGAACCCACTTCTCCTATCCGGCTATCTTCGATCTGCTGGCGAATAATTTTTCCATAAAATCCTTCCTGCACCTGCGGTTCGAAAGCATTATATCTTCTTTCAAGTGCAGGAATATCCTGCTCCATCTCACTGGTCACTAACACCACAAAGGGGGCCACGAGAGAAGCTTTGTGATTAGCAACAAAATCATCTACCGATGATTTTACCTTCTGTAAATGATTTTTATAGGCTGTCGTCAGCGAATCGTTTGGTGCAGCATTTTGCGCATTCAGCTGGCGGCTCATCGTTGTTAATTGCTGAAAAAGCGGGTTAAACGTGTTTTTAAATTCTTCGAAATCAGATTCCGTTTTTGAGCCGGTAACCACCAGATCCTGCAGCGAAGCCGCATCTCCTTTCAGCAGAATATTTTCATTGCCGATAAAAAGGATCGCTTTCTTCTGCACCGCGTCGAGATTGAGCTGATATAAATTAGGCTCGTCAACGGAACCCTTTAATTCAAATGTTCCGTTTTTTACCGTGCCCCGCGATACCGTATCGGCAGGAGCGTTCGCGTTGGAAAGGCTAACGGCCGACCCATCGGGAATACCCTGTATATTTCCGGTAATTAAAAAGCTATTCTGGGCCTGCAGTGCGAGGGGAAAAACAAAAACCGAAAGTAAATATCGCTTCATCTGAGTGTATTTTTTTCAGGGCCGGCAGCGCGAAAACCGGCCTCTGCCATCAAACTAATTATTGTGCGTGTCGCTTGCGCAGTACCTCAACGACATCCTGCAAAGTATGACCTTTTGCGTTAATCAAAAGTAAATAATGGAACAGCAGATCGGCGGCCTCCCCGAGAAATAATTCGTCATTATTATCCTTCGCCTCAATTACCAGTTCCACCGCCTCTTCTCCAACCTTTTGCGCGATTTTGTTCAGGCCTCTTGTGAACATTTTCCGGACATAAGAATTTTCGTCATTTCCATTTTTACGTAAGGAGATCACCTGTTCAAGATGCGTGAGAAAATCATCGCTTTTATTGGCTTCGTTCCAGCAGGTGTCGGCGCCGGTGTGGCATACAGGCCCCAGGGGCTCTGCTTTTATAAGCAGGGTGTCGCTATCACAGTCTGCCATAATTTCTTTCAGGATAAGAAAATTGCCGCTTTGCTCGCCCTTGGTCCACAAACGATTTTTGGTGCGGCTGTAGAAGGTTACTTTTTTGTCGGCAATAGTTTTCAAAACCGCTTCTTCGTTCATAAATCCCAGCATCAGCACACGTGCGGTATTGAAGTCCTGAATAATTGCCGGTACAAGTCCGTCGGAGTATTTTTTATAGTCGAGTTGCATATATTAAGTTGAAAGATTAAAAGTAAAAAGTTTAAGGTCGGGATCAGAAGGCTTTCGTAAAAATTAAAGTTATAACCGCGGTTGAAAGTTTCTATTTTGCACTTTTCAGTTTTAACTTTTCACTTTAACTTCTCACCGCAATGCCCTTCATTCTCAAAAAATGTTTTAGTTCGGGGATCGATATTTCTTTAAAATGAAAAATACTTGCAGCAAGGGCTGCATCGGCAAAGCCGTTTGCAAAGATATCGGTAAAATGTTCCATCGTGCCACCACCCCCGGAGGCAATAACGGGCACGGGCAGGGATGTTGCAAGCGCTTTGGTAATATCGACCGCGAATCCTTTTTTGGTGCCGTCATGGCTCATCGACGTCAGCAGAATTTCACCCGCACCCAAGTCTACGGCTTTCCGCGCCCATTCCAGGCAACGGGTATCGGTTTTAACCCGTCCACCATTCAGATACACGTACCACTCTCCATCGTCTTCCTTTTTGGTGTCTATTGCCAATACCACGCACTGGCTTCCAAATTCGCGGGCCAGTTGGGCAATCAGCTCGGGATTTTTAAAAGCGGCTGTATTGACTGAAATTTTATCGGCGCCGCTATTCAGTAAAACGCTTACGTCCTCCACGCTACCAATACCACCGCCCACGGTAAAGGGAATATTAATGTGACGCGCGATCCTGCTGGCCAGCGCGCTTAAGGTTTTGCGTTTTTCGTTGGTAGCCGTAATATCCAGGAACACCAGTTCATCAGCGCCCTCCTGTGCATAAACGGCTCCCAATTCAACAGGGTCGCCGGCATCGCGTATATTTTCGAAATTAATGCCTTTCACTGTTCTGCCGTCTTTGATGTCAAGGCAGGGGATGATTCGTTTGGTTAGCATACCATAAACTTTTTGAGATCTCCCAATGTGATTCTGTTTTCATAAATAGCTTTACCAATAATTACGCCACTGCAACCAAGATCCGCTAGTTTTTCCACGTCATCCATCGAACTGACACCACCGCTGGCGATAAAATGCAGGGAAGGGAATTCGGAAATAATATTTTTATATAATTCCGTTGAAGGGCCCTGCAATAAGCCGTCTTTGCTCACATCGGTGCAAATCTCCCTGGTAACGCCGTGTTCTATATATTTCCGGAGGAAATAGTAGATCCAGGTATCGGTAGTCTCGAGCCATCCGCCCACGGCAATCTTCTCATTTTTTACGTCCGCGCCGAGAAGAAATTTATCGGGGCCATATTGTTGGATCCATTCGACAAACAGGTTTTCATTTTTTACCGCGATGCTTCCCACTGTTGCCCACCGGCCTCCTGAATTTAAAACGATATCGACGTCCTTCGCTGTCTTGATGCCTCCGCCAAAATCGATGAGCATATTGCATCTGGAAGCGATATTCTCCAGTACCTTCCAGTTCTTAACGGCGCCTGCCTTTGCACCATCAAGGTCCACCAGGTGCAGGCGGGTGAGGCCGGCATCTTCAAATTCCTTTGCCACTTCCACAGGATTTTCGTTGTAAATTTTCATGGCATTGTAATCGCCTTGCGTCAGCCGCACGCATTTTCCATTTATGATATCTATTGCCGGAATGATCTGCATTTATTTTTTCGATTCGATGTTTAAAAAATTTCTCAATATCTGCTCTCCCACTGCAGCGCTTTTTTCGGGATGAAACTGTACACCGAAAAAATTATTCCTGTTCAGTGCCGCGCTGTAAGGATGAATATAATCGGATGTGGCGATGGTTTCCGTACCCACGGAAGCATAATAACTGTGAACCGAATAAACATAAGCGTGCTCGGGCACGCCGTGAAAAAGAGGGGATCGCAGGTTAAAAATATTGTTCCACCCGATCTGCGGCACTTTCTCTTTGTTGCCCGGAACGAACAATCTCACTTTTTCATTAAATATGCCGATGCATTCTGTATTATTTTCTTCACTGTATGCGCACATCAGCTGCATGCCGAGGCAGATTCCTAAAACAGGCTGTGTAAGCGATCGTAACAGCATATCCAGTTCTCTTTCCCTGAGGTACTCCATGGCCGTGCTGGCCTCGCCAACACCCGGAAAGATTACATGCCCGGCATTTTTTATTTTCTGATGATCATCGGAGACGATGGCCCGCGCGCCGATCCGTTCCAATGCGTATAAAACCGACTGAATATTGCCCGCATTGTATTTTATGATAACTATTTTATCCAATGATGCCATTGATAAATTCTTTTGTAGTGTGCTGAATATTATCTGCATTTTCCAATGCGCTGATATAAGCCGTACCGATTATTGCGCCGTTAGCATATTCGCAGGCCGTATCGAAACTGGCTTTATCTTTTATTCCGAACCCAATCAGAACAGGATTCTTTAATTTAAGTTCATGCAAACGCTGGAAATAATTCTTTTGCACCCCGATGCTTTTTTCATTTCCTGTTGTGGACGAGGAAGATACGGCATATAAAAATCCGGTACTTAAATTATCGAGCATGCGCACCCGCTCGTCGGAAGTTTCGGGAGTAACCAGGAAAATAAACCGCAGGTTATTTTTTTCGATGATGGCTGCATATTCCTTTTCGTACTCATACATCGGCAGGTCGGGAAGGATCAGGCCATCAATGCCTGTCTCCGACGCCTCCTTACAAAAGCGCTCAAAACCATATTGAAGAACAGGATTCATATATCCCATCAGGATAACAGGCAAACTGATTGTATTCCTAAAAGCCTTCAAATCGTTAAATAATTTATTTATCGTCATTCCATTGCCGATAGCGCGTGTGCCGCTCGCCTGGATCACGGGCCCATCGGCCAGCGGATCGCTGTAAGGCATTCCCAGTTCAATCATATCGGCACCCGACGATTGCAACGATTGCATAATAGCGATCGTATCGTTTGCCTGGGGATATCCCGCAGTACAGTAAATATTGAGTACCCTGTTCTTTTTCCTATTGAATAATTCATCTATCCGGTTCATAATTGCTGGTTCATTGATTTCATATAGGTTTCCATATCCTTATCTCCACGGCCGCTCAGGCAGACCACCACATTGTTTTCGGGCGAGAGCTTTAATTTTCCCAACACCGATAAAGCGTGTGCACTTTCCAGTGCGGGAATAATTCCTTCCAGCCTTGACAGTTCGAAAGCGGCATTAAGCGCTTCCTGGTCGGTTGCACTCAGGAATATTCCTCTTTTCGATTCATATAAATTAGCATGCATAGGCCCGATACCTGGGTAATCGAGGCCAGCCGAAATGCTGTGCGGTTCCACCACCTGGCCGTCTTCGGTTTGCATCACGATACTTTTGCTGCCATGCAGTACGCCCGCAGTACCGAGTTGGGTGGTCGCCGCGCTCATACCACTGTTTACTCCAATGCCCGCCGCTTCCACCGCTACAAGTTTTACACCCGGCTCATCCATAAAATGATAAAATGCGCCTGCCGCATTGCTTCCACCTCCCACGCAGGCAACGACGTAATCTGGCAAGACGGTATTTATTTTTTCTTTCAACTGGTATTTTATCTCTTCGCTGATCACGCTTTGAAAGCGGGCTACCATATCAGGATATGGATGGGGCCCCACAACGCTGCCGATGATATAATGCGTATCGGCAGGATTGTTGATCCAGTCCCTGATCGCTTCGTTGGTGGCATCTTTCAGGGTTTTGCTTCCGCTGGTGGCCGGAATGACTTTCGCACCCAGCATTTTCATACGTGCTACATTCGGCGCCTGGCGGCTGATGTCCTTTTCACCCATATACACGATACACTCCATATTTTTCAGCGCACAAACGGAAGCAGTAGCCACGCCATGCTGACCTGCACCGGTCTCTGCAATTATTCTCGTTTTGCCCAGCCTCAGCGCCAGCAATATCTGGCCAATGGTATTGTTTATTTTATGTGCGCCGGTATGACAAAGGTCTTCACGCTTTAAATAAATATTCCCGTTATATTTTTTGCTTAGTCTTTCTGCCAGGTAGAGCGGTGTTTCGCGACCGGCATAATCCTTCAGCAGGTGTCTGAACTCTTTCTGAAAACTTTCCTCATTGATAATCTCCAGGTATCTTGTTCTCAGCTCTTCTACGTTCTGATAAAGCATTTCCGGGATATATGCCCCGCCAAATTTTCCGTAGTAACCCATCTTATCCGGACTCCTGAATGTTGTTATTGTCATCGTTATTGTTTCAATTCATTTATAAATTTCCCTACTTTCTGCAGGTCTTTAATTCCGGCGGCCGTTTCAAAATGGCTATTGATATCAACAGCAAATAATGCGTTTGCCACCGGGTCCTGGCGGAACTTTAATAATTCAGCAGTATCGTCGGGGTGTATGCCCCCGCTTAGAAAGAAGGGTTTGGTAATCGTTTTTCCGGATAAAATTTTCCAGTCAAATTTTTTTCCCGTGCCGCCATAGCCGGCGCCCATCGTATCGAACATAAACATATCACACACATCCTGGTAGAGATTCACCATCCATTCGATAGAATCATTATCGCTCAAACGAAAAGCTTTTACGACAGATACGTAGTCGGCAATCTTTTCACAATATTTAGGTGACTCATCGCCATGTAACTGCACCATGTGCAAACGGCATTCATCCACCGTAGCTAATACTTCTTCTACCGGCGCGTTCACAAATACGCCCACTTTATTGATCATATTGAGCTTTTTTAATGCCGGTGAACTGAGGTAGCGATAAACGTATCTGGGCGATTTGGGATAAAAGATAAACCCGGCGAATGTGGCGCCAAGTTCAGACAACTGTTCTACCTGATCGATGCGGGTCATGCCACATACTTTAATTCTCATACGCTTTCATCCCTTTCGGGGCCCTGGTTTAGCCGGTTTACAAAACTGGCAAAGGCAATCGCAGGATCTTTTTCTTTCATAAAATTTTCGCCAATAAGAAATCCACGGAATCCCGATCGCTTTAATAGCCCGATAGTGGCAGTAGTGCTTATACCGCTTTCCGAGATTTTTATTTTATGGGCAGGTATCCGGGCGGATAATTCTATCGAGCGGTTCACGTCTACGTTAAATGTTTTCAGGTCGCGGTTGTTAACGCCCACCAGGTCACATTCATCGCAAATATGTTCCAGTTCCGCCTCGTTATGTATCTCCAGCAATACTTCGAGCCCGATACTTTTTGCAAAGCCCGCGAGGCGTTGCACTTCACCGGGACGCAAACAGGCGGCGATCAGCAGGATTACATCAGCGCCTATCGATTTTGCTTCAACAATCTGGTATTCATCGATAATAAAATCCTTTCGAAGGATAGGAACAGGGTTGGCCCTGGATGATACCAGGTCTGCATTGGATCCGCCGAAAAAATGTTTGTCGGTAAGAACAGACAGCCCGGCAGCACCATTCACTGTATACGCCTCTGTAATTTTTTTTACATCAGCATTTTCATGAATAACTCCTTTTGACGGCGACTGTCTTTTAAATTCTGCAATAATGCCCGTGCTGTTTTTATTTTCCAGCGACTGTTTTAAAGAAAGGCAGGGGCGGTAAAAAAATTCGGAAGATTGTAATTCCTGCATAGGCGCCGACATGCGGTGCTGCGTCACTTCCAGTTTTTTATGCGCTATAATTTTATCGAGAATATTCATGATTGCAACGCGATTAATTTTTGTAACGACTGGTGGGCCCTTCCACTTTCCAGGCTCTCCACGGCAGCAGCATAGGCATCGTCATACCGTGTATAATCACCCGTGCAATGCAACGCCATTGCCGCGTTGGCCAGCACCACGGCATTCTGTGCCCATGTACCTTCTCCCTTCAATATCTTCACAAACAGCTTAGCGGCTTCCTCGGGCGTATTGCCACCGTAAATATCCGAAGCATTTACCATTCTTTTGCCAAGTTGTTCAGGCGTCATGATTCTTTCTCCTTCCGCCGTAATCACTTTGGTATCGTTGGTCAGCGAGATCTCGTCGTATCCATCAAGCCCGTGAATAATAGCAAAGGCCCTGCCGGTCTGCTGCAGCAGATAATTGTAAATCCTGGCCATTTCCAGGTTGTAGACCCCTACCAGTTGAAATGCAGGCATTGCCGGATTTGCCATCGGCCCCAGCATATTGAAGAACGTGCGTACGCCCAGGTTTTTCCGGATAGGGGCCACTGTTTTTAGTGCCGGGTGGAAAACAGGCGCATGCAGGAAACAGATATTCGCTTCATCGATTTCCCGCTTCAATGCATCGTTGTGTGTCTTGAACTTGTAACCCATCTTTTCCATCACGTTCGAAGCCCCGCTGATGGAAGTTGCGCCATAGTTGCCATGCTTGGCCACTTTCCGGCCTGCGCCGGCCACGACGAAGCAGGCAAGGGTAGAGATGTTGAACGTGTTTTTACCGTCGCCACCGGTTCCGACGATGTCTATAACGGAATGACCGTTCAGATCCACTTTCAGGCAAAGCTCAAGCAATGCATCCCGAAACCCTTCCAGCTCGGCAATGGTAATGCTGCGCATCAGGAACACGGTAATGAATGCGGTGATCTCCGGCTCATTATAACTTCCCTGCGAGATATTCACAAGCACCTCCTTTGCCTGTTCTCTTGTCAGCGTCTTGTATTCGAATAAGTATTGAAGTATTTTTTTCATGGTGATCCGTTGGCAGATTATTTTTTTAACCAGTTTTTCATAAGCGCTTCCCCTTTGGGCGTAAGCACACTTTCGGGATGGAACTGAACGCCCTGCACGTCATACTTTTTATGCTGCAAAGCCATGATATATCCGTTTTCATCTTCCGCAGTAATTTCAAGCTCAGCGGGAAAATTTTCTTTTGCAACGATCCAGCTATGATAGCGGCCTATTTCAAATTCATTACCCAGGCCTTCGAATAAAAAAGATTTTTTATCCTTCACGATACATGTCGTGGAAACGCCATGGTAAACCTTACTGAGGTTGAGCAGTTTTCCTCCGAATGACTCTCCGATGGCCTGGTGGCCGAGGCACACACCCAGTATGGATTTGGTGGGAGCATATTCTTTGATCACGTCAAGCAGCAGGCCCGCTTCGGCGGGAAGGCCCGGCCCCGGGGACAAAATGATCTTATCATACACGTTGATATCTTCAATCGCAATCTGATCGTTTCTGAATACATCTACTTTAACCGGTATTATTTTTTCAACGAGGTGAACGAGATTATATGTAAACGAATCGTAATTATCAAAAACAAGAATTTTCATCATTAGTTAATTTGTGCGGCAAACTCTATTGCTGATTTTAATGCATTTAATTTATTATTCACTTCCTGCAATTCGCTTTCGGGGTCCGATGCGGCGACAATTCCGGCGCCTGCCTGGTAAATCAGGGTATTGTTCCTGCTAAGCAATGTGCGGATCATGATTGCATGATTGCAGCTTCCATCGAAGCCAACGAAGCCAATACATCCGCCATAATAACTTCTCGGGCCGGCTTCGTATTCATTTATCAGGTTCATCGCCTTGAATTTTGGCGCACCACTCAATGTGCCGGCCGGGAAAGTACGTGCAATCAGATCGAAGGGATTACTGCCTGAACGAACCTTACCGGTAACCTCGCTCACGAGATGAATAACATGCGAATAATATTGTATCTGCCTGTATTGGGATACGTGTACTTCGTCACAGAGGCGGCTAAGATCGTTACGCGCCAGGTCTACCAGCATCACGTGTTCAGCATTCTCCTTTGAATCCTGCAATAGTTCTTCTGCCCGGCGCTGATCAGTTTCATCATCACCGGTTCTCCTGAATGTTCCTGCAATAGGATGAACGATTGCCTTTCCGTTGCTGATGATCAGTTGCGCCTCCGGTGAAGAGCCCAGCAGCCTGTAATCGCCGTAATCGAAATAAAACAAATAAGGAGAAGGATTGATGGAGCGCAGGGCGCGGTAAACATTAAACTCGTCGCCGGTAAATGGTTGGTTGAAGCGGCGGCTCAAAACAATCTGAAATACATCGCCCAGCAGGCAACTCTGAACTCCTTTGCGCACCATCTCTTTATATGCATCGCCGGTGATCGAAGCATTCTCTTCCCCTTTTTTCTGAAACGGATATACCGGCACATCTTTGCTCCTGATCAGCGATTCCACTATGGACACCTCACTTTCCACTCCTGAAAAAACATTTTCACAAAGAAATAATTCATCCTTAAAATGGTTGATAGCGATAATATACTGATACAGGCGGTAGCGCATGAGGGGGATTAAGGGAGCTTCCTTCCGGTTAAAAGACAGGGTGTCGAAAAATTGCACCGCATCATAAGTGGTATACCCATAAAGGCCCTGCGCAAATTTTACTTCTTTAACATTCGATTGTTGTATATCGAACTGCTGCATATAGTTCCATAATAATCCCGGAACGGAAGACCGGTTGTCGATGCCTGCCTTTTCTGCGGGAAAACCCGGAAATTTTGTTTCAATGTTTTTGAGAGAGGATATTTCAATGCCCCCGACAGCGTTTATGCAGATAAATGAGTAGCTGTTTTCTGCCACGTGATGGTCCGTACTTTCCAGCAGGATGGTGTCGCGAAAACGGTCGCGGACGCGCAGGTAAATTCCTACGGGGGTAAAGACATCCGCGAGCATCCGCTTACACCTTGTTTCGAGTTTAATTTTTTTCATTTACTATTTTTTATCCTGTTCGTTCATTTTTTAGTTCATCAGACACTTTGATGTATCGCTGCTTCCTCTCGGACAATAAAAAAGCCCCGGATATTCCGGGGCCCGATATTGTAATACAGCAATAGTCATAGCATTACCAGCCCCGATCGGAGATTGTATGCCACCACCACTGCTGATTTGTTATCTGAGATTTCATTGCTGTGCAAATATGTGATGTTTTTTTATTCAAACCAAATTTATGATTGAAAGCCGGACCCACCCCGGCGCTTCCTGAATTCATGTAGGCTTCAGTTCCTGCATAGCGCCGACCCTCCCCAGGAGGGTATGTAAGTTGCGCCAGTCTTAAACAAATGCATCCAGATACAATCCTATTTCCTCCGATGGAGGGTATACAGCGTTCCAGCTATTTAGAAAAATGCAAATAACCTGCAACTCACGTCCCCTCCTCCGGAGGGGTTAGGGGTGGGTTTGAAAATGCAACGCAACTCACAACACTCCTTTAGTGCTCGGCAGATAATTACTGAGCGGGTCCCGCGTCACGGCCATGCGAACGGCTTTGGCAAATGCCTTAAAGATCGCTTCTATTTTATGATGCTCATTTTCGCCCCTGCATTCGATATTCAGGTTGCATTTCGCAGCATCGCTGAATGATTTGAAGAAATGATGGAACATCTCCGTAGGCATCTCTCCTATTTTCTCCCTCTTAAATTCGGCATTCCACACCAGCCAGTTTCTGCCACCAAAATCGATCAACACCTTGGCTTCGGCTTCGTCCATGGGCAAAGCAAATCCATATCGCGTCATACCCCTTTTATCGGCCAGTGCCAGCGCGAAAGCTTCGCCTAGAGCAATGCCTGTATCCTCTATCGTATGATGTTCGTCAATATGCAGATCCCCGTTGGCACGAATCGTCAGGTCCATTTTTCCATGCCTCACCACCTGGTCGAGCATGTGATCAAAAAAACCGAGACCGGTAATTATGTTAGCTTTACCGCTGCCGTCGATGTTCAGGTCAATTTTAATCTGTGTTTCATGCGTGTTGCGCTCATGTACGACCTGCCGCAATCCGGATTTCAAGAACTGGTAAATGGATTTCCAGTCTGTCGTTTCCAGGGCTACCACATTTTCCAATGCAGCGCCGTCTTTTATTTCCGCAGCTCCCAGGGCAGGATCGTTATTTAACCAGATCGCCTTGCACCCCATATTTTTTGCCAGTTGCACGTCGGTGATGCGATCGCCTATCACAAACGAATGCCGGATATCATAGACCTCATTATTCAGGTATTCCTGCACCATGCCTGTGCGCGGTTTGCGTGTCGGTGCATTATCCGCAGCAAACGTTTTATCGATCAGTACATTGGCAAAATGAATGTCTTCCGCAGCCAGCGCATCTATCACAAAATTATGTACCGGCCAGAACGCTTCTTCGGGAAATGAAGATGTACCCAGCCCGTCCTGGTTGGTAATCATCACCAATTCATAATCGAGCTCCCGCGCAATTCTTCCCATGTATTCAAATACATGCGGATAAAAAATCAGCTTTTCAAACGAATCCACCTGGTAGCTTGGGGGCGCCTCTTTAATCAGTGTGCCATCGCGATCAATAAATAAAACTCTCTTCATTGTTTATACTGATAATTATTTCTGTGTAATTTATTTCGAAGAATATAAAATTACCAATTATCACCCGCCAAATTCTCCAATCGACTTTAACAGTACCTCATTTTCTTCCGGTGTACCGACGGTGATCCGCAGGCAGCCTTCACAAAGCTGCACCCGGCTCCTGTCGCGCACCACAATTCCTTTTTGCAGCAGGAAGTTGTAGATCTCGCGTGGGTGGCTCACTTCTACCAGCAGAAAGTTGGCATCGGACGGATGAACTTTTCTGACAGGTTTCAGTTGCGGAAGCATGTCTTCAAGCGATTTTCTTTCATTCACGATTTCCCTGATCATCCTATTCACATCTTCCACATTGCCAAGCGCCTGCAGGACAAGTTCCTGTGAGGCCTGGTTAATGTTGTAAGGAGGCTTGATGCGGTTCATAACGTCTATAATGGCTTCCGATGCGAATGCCATACCGATGCGGAGGGCCGCAAGTCCCCATGCTTTCGAGAGGGTCTGCATTACCACGAGGTTGGGGTACTCGCTGAGTTCCTGCACAAAGGATCGGTAAGGCGAGAAATTAATATATGCTTCATCAACCACCACAATGCCGAAATAATTGTTAAGCAGGGCCTCCACGTCTTCCCGGTTCAGTGAATTGCCCGTAGGATTATTGGGTGAGCAGATAAAGATCAGCTTGGTATTTTCATCCACTGCGTTGGCAAGAGCAGGAATATCGAGCTGGTAAGCAGGTGTAAGCGGAACTTTCTTAATCGCGACATTGTTGATGTTGGCGCTTACTTCATACATACCGTAAGTAGGCGGGCAGATGATAATATTATCCATTACGGGTTCGCAGAATGCACGAATGAGGATATCGATACATTCATCGCTGCCATTACCTAAAAAAATATTCGCAGCAGGAATACCTTTTATGCCGCTCAATTTTTCTTTTACTTTTAATTGCAGGGGGTCGGGATAGCGGTTGTACCATTTTTTTAAAGGTGAGCCAAAACTGTTTTCATTGGCGTCGAGAAAAACATTCGCTTCGCCCTTAAATTCATCTCTTGCAGAAGAATAGGGCGTAAGGTTTTTAATATTGGGCCGAAGCAAATCATCTAAATTGAAATCCATAATAAATGCTTTTATATAGGCGCTTCCCACCTGGTTGTCTCTTCAAGGGAAAGAAGCTTCTGAATTATTTTAAACGGATCCTCACTGCCTCTGCATGCGCAAGCAGGCCTTCCGCTTCCGCCATTATTTCAACGCAAGGGCCGATATTTTTCAATCCTTCCCTGCTCAACTGCTGAAAAGTAATTTTCTTTACGAAGCTATCCACGCTTACTCCGCTGTAAGCGCGTGCATAACCATCTGTAGGCAGCGTGTGATTGGTGCCGCTGGCATAGTCACCCGCGCTTTCAGGAGAATAATGCCCGAGAAAAACGCTGCCCGCATTAATGACCTTATCAGCGAATTGTTCAGGCTGTTCACATGCCAGGATAAGATGTTCGGCAGCATATGTATTCAGTAATTGCAGGGCCGCGGCTTCATTTTCCACCAGGATAATTTTACTCTTTTCCAGTGCTTTCTCTGCAAATTCTTTTCTCGGCAAAGCTTCTAATTGCGTGGCCAGTTCGGCCTGCACATTTTTTATCAGCGGCTCATAAGCGGTAACCAGCACCACCTGGCTGTCTGCCCCATGTTCGGCCTGTGACAGGAGATCGGCGGCAATAAAGGCAGCATTTGCAGACTTGTCTGCGAAGACAGCCACCTCGCTCGGCCCCGCCGGCATGTCGATGGCCACACCCTCTTTCTGAAGCAATTGCTTGGCGACCATCACATACTGATTGCCCGGCCCGAATATTTTTGAAACACGCGGGATTGTGCCGGTGCCGAACGCCATGGCTGCAATGGCCTGCACACCGCCGGCCTTATAGACTTTTTTTATGCCCAGATAGGCTGCCGACGCCAATATCGCCGGATGAACGCTGCCATCTTTTGCGGGCGGTGTACACAAAACAATCTCGCTGCAGCCAGCAATGATCGCGGGGATCGCCAGCATCAGCACCGTTGAAAACAAAGGTGCGGTTCCACCCGGTACGTACAAGCCGACCTTCTCAATAGCCACCGATTTTCTCCAGCAAATTACCCCCGGCATTGTTTCTATTCTTTCTTCCGTATACAGCTGCGAACGGTGAAACCTGGTGATATTTGCAGCCGCAATGCCGATCGCCTCCAGCAGTTCCGGCTTTACCGCATTAAGTGATGCGCTGAGCTCAAAATCACTTACGGTCAGGGTCTTCAGTTCGGTCTTATCAAATTCCCGGGTAAATTTTTGAACTGCCTGATCACCGCTCTTTTTTACTTCATCGATTATCACCCTGACGTCTTTTTCTATCGAAGCAAAATCGCGGGTTGGTCTTTTTAGTATTTCGGGCCAGTCGCCAGGCGATGGAAAACGAACGATATTCATACTTATCAGATAATCATTTTTTCAATAGGCACCACCAGGATTCCCTGCGCGCCGGCATCCTTTAATTTTTCAATAATTTCCCAGAATTCATTTTCGCTGAGCACGCTATGGACGCTGCTCCAGCCCGGCTGTGCAAGCGGCAGCACGGTAGGGCTCTTCATGCCCGGTAAAAGGGCGATGATCTCTTCCAGGTTGTCATTGGGTGCATTGAGCAGGATATATTTATTGTTCTTGGCTTTTTTAACTGCGCGGATGCGGAAGAGTAATTTATTTAAAAGGAGCAGCTGCCCGCTGTTTAGCGAATTGTTTTTTATTAATGCCGCCTCTGATTTTAAAATAATATCCGTTTCTTTCAGCCCGTTGGCAAATAACGTAGAACCGCTGCTTACGAGGTCTACAATCGCATCGGCCAAACCTATACCCGGCGCAATCTCCACCGACCCGCTGATCTCATGTATTTCGGCAGGAATATTATTTTCCTTTAAGAATCTGCTCACGATCTGCGGGTAGCTGGTGGCAATCTTTTTATTTCGCAGGTAACCGATGCCATTGTATTCCTCATTCTTGCTAACGGCAACGGACAATCGGCACTTCCCAAAGCCCAGCTTTTCGACTATTTCCACCTCTTTGTTCTTTTCGTACAGCACATTTTCGCCTACGATACCGATATCAGCCACTTTATCTTCTACATATTGGGGGATGTCGTCGTCGCGGAGGAAATAAATTTCCATCGGGAAGTTTTCGGTTTCGGTTTTGAGCTGGTTAACGCCATTGCGGATATCAATGCCGCAATCTTTCAGCAATTTGACCGAATCGTCGTGCAGGCGACCTGATTTCTGAATGGCGACTTTCAGTTTATTACGCTCCATGAGCCGGTTTGTTTTAATAGTTGACATAAAAAAAGGGCTCACCTTTTAGTAAGCCCTTTTGTATCTTGTTCTGCGCAAGCGTCATCCGGCCTACCTGGTGAGGTAAGTATGATGATGGTTGATATGCAGTGTGATTTTCATAATGCGCTGCGAAAATAAGGGGTTTCATGCAAAGTCGCAAAGAATAAATACATAAGATGCCAAGATTCTTCTTTGCGTGAAATAAGTTTAAGCCTTGGTCATTGCCGCTTTCATCTTGTTTGCGTCTTCCAGGAATTTGGCAAGGCCGATATCGGTCAGGGGATGTTTCAATAATCCCAGGATCGGATCGAGCGGGCAGGTACAAACGTCTGCTCCTGCTTCGGCACACTTTACAATATGCAATGAGTTGCGGATAGACGCGGCCAGAATTTCTGTTTTAAACCCCTGGATCTGGTAGATATGCGAGATCTGTGCGATCAGCTCCACACCATCCCAGTTACTGTCGTCAATTCTTCCGATGAAAGGAGACACGTAATTAGCACCTGCTTTCGCCGCCAGGATGGCCTGACCGGCAGAAAACACGAGCGTGCAATTTGTTTTTATTCCATTGTCGGCGAACCACTTCAGGGCTTTCACGCCATCCTTGATCATCGGCACTTTTACCACGATGCTGGGATGAATGGCGGCCAGCTTTTTACCTTCTTCGATGATTTCATCAAATTTGGTAGCGATCACTTCGGCGCTGACGTCTCCGCCGTCCACCAGCTCACAAATCTTTTTATAATGATCAATCACTCCCTGTTCGCTCTTGATGCCTTCCTTTGCCATCAGGGAGGGATTGGTAGTCACCCCATCGAGTATGCCGAGGTCGTGTGCTTCGGTGATCTGATCTAAATTGGCAGTATCTATAAAGAATTTCATGTTCGTATGATTATAAGAAAAAAAAATCGGCAGATTACTTACATCGCACCGCTACAACCGCCTACCCTTGCTACCTTCCGATCCTGGGGGAGTTCAGCAGGAGCTGGCCGTGTAAGACCTGCCGGCTGCAAATGTAACGTCAAATGGAGAAATCAAAAAACTTAAAAGTCAAAAGTTTAAACTTAAAACTTCTTTGTTTATTGATCTGCATGTTGGAAATTGCCGGCATCACGATCAAATAAAAGATGATATTAAAATTCCCGGGAATTGACCTTCAGACATTTTTACGTTTAAACTTTTGACTTTAAAGTTTGAAATTTATTTGGCCGGGCTTAATTTTTTGTTAACTTCACGGCGCAAAAAAAGCCCTCCTAAGAATAGGACGGCCTCTAACGATTGCTTGCCATATGAAAATCTTCAAAAGTAGTTGTTGAACTGAGTATCACAGCTTACTTTAAACGAGCCTCTTCGATTTCTTGCTTCTGACGATTGCCTGCTATATGAATCATTCTCGTTTTCTTGTACAAATATAAATATCCTATTCTTTCATTTTTTTACAACAATTGAAAGATATCATTACGCCAAACCGGGGTCAGAATAATCAAAACCATTGACTGTCTTGGATTTGCGCGGATTTTTTTAATTATGGCCAGCCGTTTTTCAGATATCCTGTTTCAACTCATCCACTCGCTGGAAAAGTCCGAAAAGCGGCATTTCAAGCTTTATATTAAAAGAAGTTCAGCCAAAGATGATCTTAAGATTGTGCAGCTTTTCGATGCGCTCGACAAGATGCACGACTATGATGAAGCCGTTTTACTCAAAAAACTGCCCGGAACTGAAAAGACGCAGCTTTACAACCTGAAAACGCACCTGTACCGACAGGTGCTGGCCAGCCTGAGGCTGCTCAAAAGAGCCGGGAGCCTCGACCTGGAGCTCAATGAACAGCTTGATTACGCACGTATACTTTATTACAAAGGGCTTTACCTGCATAGTCTCAAGATCCTAGAAAAAGTGAAGGAATCGGCAATTGCATATCACCAGGATATCGTACTGATGCAGGTGATCTCGCTTGAAAAAAAAATCGAGACCCTTCATATCACCCGGAACATCCAGAACAAGTCGGATGCACTGGCCAGCGAGGCCAGCGAAGCGCATCACCGGCGCGAAGTGATTATGCAGCTTTCCAATCTTGCGTTACAATTATACAGCTGGTATGTAAAACACGGCCATGCGCGGAACGAAAAAGACGAATCAGGCGTAAAGCAATTCTTCAAAGAGCATCTTCCCAAAAATACACACGAGCAGAAAGGATTTTACGAACGGCTCTATTTATACCAGAGCTACAACTGGTATTCTTTTATACGGCAGGACTTTCTGCAATATTATCGTTATGCGCAAAAATGGGTGAACCTGTTTAAGGATTTTCCCGAGATGATCAATGTAGAAACGGGACATTATATTAAGGGCATGCACAACCTGATGAATGCTCATTTCGACCTGCGCAACCATCAGCAGCTGGATATCGTATTAAAAGAGATGGAAGAATTTGCGCCTTCACCTATTGTTCAGCACCATGATAATTTCCGTGTGCAGGTATTTGTGTCCATACAACAGGCTAAGATTAACCGGCATTTCATGCGGGGCACGTTTAAAGAAGGATTGCCGCTCATCCCCTATCTCGAACAGAAACTGGAAGAATATTCACTGTTTCTCGACAAGCACCGCATACTGGTGTTCAATTATAAGATCGCTTCCCTATACTTTGGCAGCGGCGATTACAACAGGGCCATCGATTACGTGCAACGGATCATCAACGAACCGACAGATCTTCGGGGCGACCTGCAATGCTACGCCCGCCTGCTGCATCTGCTGGCCCATTATGAAATGGGAAACTTCGGACTGATGGAGCCGCTCACCAAATCCGTTTTCCGCTTCATGGCCAAGATGGAAAACCTGACGGTAGTGGAAGAAGAAATATTCCGGTTCCTGCGAAATTCGCTCCAATTCTCGCGGCACCGGGTACGGCAGGAACTGGAGTCTTTTCTGCAGACAATAAAACACCTGGAAAAGAACAGGTTTGAGACAAGATCCTTCGCTTACCTGGATATTATTTCATGGGTGGAAAGCAAAGTGTATAACAAACCCATGAGTGAAGTGATTTTTGAAAAATATCTCAACAGCAAGAAGCGGAATTACAAGGAGATGGCTGCATAAACAAAGAGATTAATGAGATAGCTGGTTTAAATTTCCATCCCATTAATCTCCGAATCATATCAATTCCCAGGCGGTCTTCATAGATAAATATCGTATCTCTGATATATGGGCGCAAAGCGCATAGGCAAGAGAGTCAATTCTATTTGTTAAAATTAGGACGAATGTAAAACCTGGCAAATAGAAAATATACCCATCTAAATGTGGTATTTACGGTAGATGAGGACGATGCTGTTATATGCGGTTTTTCAATATCCTTTCATCGCACTTTCCTTCATATTGGCGGCGAGCTCTTTTCCCAGGTATCTCTCGGAAAGCCAGTGTATGAAATATACTGCCGGAGTAAACGCAACAGCTATAATAAATTTATAAATGTAAGCTGTCAGCGCCCATGCAGTGCATTGCCCAATGCTTACTCCGCGGAAAATATAAAAGGCGATATAAGTCACTACGAAGCTATCGATCAGTTGTGATACCAAAGTGCTGAGCGTTGCGCGCATCCAGATATTTTTCTCACCGGTAACAAATTTAATACGTCTGAATATGAATGCATCCGCCACCTGCCCAATAAGGAATGCAGTAAGCGAGCCGATAATAATATTCATTCCCTGTCCGAATATAGCCGCAAATGCCGATTGCATATCGGGTACGCCCTCCTTTGCATAAGAGGTAAGCCACCATGACGTGTCGGGTGAGGCTTTGATAGCGAAATAGAAAACGATAAAGGCAAAAGCAATAAGGCCCGCAGTGAGCACGGAGAGAAAGCGTACGCCTTTGACCCCGTAATATTCATTGATAATATCGGTGAGCACAAACACAACAGGCCACGGCAGAACGCCCACGGTAAGGCTAAAAGAAAGATGCGGTTCGTTGAACAATGAAAAATCGGCACGGGGGATATTAAGGGTATCCTCGAGCGAAAAAACTTTTACTCCGATAATTTCCGCGATGATGGCGTTAGCGATGAAGAAGCCGCCCAATATGATGAAGAGCCTTGTAGGGCGGTCGCGGATAATGTTATGAATCATTTCATCAAAAATATGACCTGGAGAACAAAGAACATAAAGTTTATCGAGATAAGCCATACCGGTACGCCCGCCATTCGCACGCGGCCGGCCAGGAACAGCAGGATGGTCAGGATGTTAAGCATGAAGTTGATAAGGATGGCGAGCACATTTCCGAGAATGATGATGGTGGCGGGGACAACGCCATTGTATGCAGTGGACATATAATGCATAAGGAATGCAACGAGAAAACAGATGTTGCAGAGAAATGCTACGCGGGAGAAAAATAACAGCTTTGGCATATAGTTGGTGTAAAATTGCCGTATTTTGCCCAATTAATAACTATCTGATAATGAACAAATCATTGTGGCAGCGGGCGCAGCCTCATGCCATTGCAATAGGCGTTTTCTTTCTTATATCCTGCGTGTACTGTTTTCCCGCCTTCCAGGGCCTTGTGGTAGCGCAGTATGATGCTACGGGATGGAAGGGCATGGCCCAGCAGTCGATTGAGTTCTACGAAAAGCATGGGCGCTACCCGCTATGGACAAACGCCATTTTCAGTGGGATGCCTGCCTTTCAGATAATGGTAGGCTCCACATTCAATATTACGATTGCTTATCTGCATTATTTATTTACATTATTCCTGCCCGAACCGGCAGGACTATTTTTCCTCGCGTGCGTGGGGTTTTATATCCTTTCGATGGCACTGAACATCCGGAACAAGGTGGCCATTCTGGGTTCGCTGGCTTACGCTTTTTGTTCTTATAACGCGGTGATTGTAATGGCGGGGCATACCACAAAATTCTCTTCCATGGGATATGCGCCTGCGGTACTCGCGGGCCTGATATTGCTCACACAACGAAAGTACTTATTAGGATTTATCGTAACGCTGCTCTTCAGTACCCTCCTCTTCTATCAGAACCATGTGCAGATTGCCTATTACACTTTCCTTACGGCCGCGTGCCTGGGCATTACGTATGCGGTCCGTGCCATACGGAAAAAAGAAGTGGCACACCTGCTGAAAGCAGGCGGACTTGCCGTGATAGCATTAGTTATGGGAGTCCTGTCTTTTGCCGTGGTGTTATTTCCTACGTTTGATTATTCGCGCGAAACGATGCGTGGCGGCCGCTCGGAGCTTACGCAGCCGGGCGCGGCTTCGAATAATAAATCGAAAGGAGGCCTGGATAAGGACTACGCATTTCAATATAGTTACGGAATTACGGAAGTACTGACGATCATGTCGCCGCGGTTATATGGCGGAAGCTCGGTAGAATTGCCGGCGGGCTCCAAAACAGCAGCCACTTTTGCGGAAAAGACGGGTATAAGCGAGGACCAGGCCGACGAATATGCCCATTCCCTTCCCGCCTATTGGGGTCCGCAGGGCGGCACTTCCGGAGCTGTCTATTTCGGCGCGATCGTTTGCGCATTGTTTATATTCGGGCTGGTATATTACAAGGGCTGGCACAGGCAGTGGATCATAGCAGCTACGGTGCTGGGAATATTGCTGGCCTGGGGCAAGAGTTTGCCGGGGTTTAATTATTTCATGTTTGACCATTTTCCCTTCTATAATAAATTCCGGGCGCCCTCAATGGCGCTCGTCATCCCACAACTGACATTTCCCCTGCTGGCCTGTCTGGGACTAAATGAAATATTGGAAAACAAAACGGGAAAAGCGGAATTCTGGAAAAAATTCAGGCTTGCGTTAGTTTCAACGGGCATATTTGCCGGCCTGATGGTCGTTTTGTATTTCACACTCGATTATAAAGGCGAAACGGACAACTTATACCGTGAGCAACTGGCATCGGCCATGATGCGCCAGACACCGCAAAATCCACAGGCTGCAGCAGAAATGCGCGGGCAGGCAGAAGAATTCAGCAGGTCGGTGATCAATGCGCTGAAGCAGGACCGGCGCTCGCTGTATGGCGCAGACCTGCTCCGTTCCCTGGTATTTATAGCGCTTGCCCTTGGTATCTTATACGGGTTCGCTAAAGACAAGATCAACAAAAATGTGGCGGCCATTGCACTGGCAGCGCTTGTATTTATTGATCTGATCGGAGTGGATCTGCGCTATCTAGGCACTAAAAATTATATGGAGAAGGAAACAGTCGCGGAAGAGCTTACGCCCGATAAGGCCGATCTCGAAGTGATGAAGGATACTTCCTATTACCGGGTCTTTAATTCGGAAGGTGCACCTTCCGGCCCTTTCAACCTGTTGCCTTCCACATCGCGCACTTCTTACAATCATAATTCCGTGGGGGGATATCACCCTGCAAAACTGGCTTTGTACAATGATCTGATCGGAGAACAATTACAGCGTGGGAATATGCAGGTGTTCAACATGCTGAATACAAAATATTTTATCGTACCGAATCCCAACACGCACCAGGAGGAAGTACAATTGAATCCCGACGCACTGGGAGCGGCATGGTTTGTAAAAACCATAAAATATGTGAACAATGCGAATGAAGAAATGCGGGCGCTGGACAGCTTCCATCCGAAGGATACGGTTATTATCGATAAGCGGGAACAGTCCAAAATAATAGGCGCAATTCAGGCTGATTCGACGGCGTCGATTCAACTTGTGAAAAATGAAAATGATGATATCTTTTATAAATCGTCTTCCAAAACCAATGGATTTGCAGTATTCAGTGAGATCTATTATCCCAATGGCTGGAAGGCTTACATAGATGGAAAAGAGGCGCCCATCGTTAAGGTGAATTATTTATTGAGGGGGTTATCGGTTCCGGCGGGCGACCATAGTATCGAATTTAAATTTGCACCGGTGTCCTACACGTTGGGCAATGATATCTCGATGATTGTGGGAGCGCTGTCCATACTTATTCTTTTATACGGTGCGGTTGTTCTTTGGAAAAATTACCGGAAAGAAATCAGCACGGCTGTTTTAAAACAATAATGGTATCCACAATGGATAGATTTGTGCCACAGAATGATGAATTGGGAAGGCTGCTCAATGAAAAGGCGGGTGAGCTGTACAACAAAATGAAGCAGCTTGATGTAAACAGTCTGCCTTTGCCTTATCACTGCCTTGCATATTTCAACGGCAGCCATTTCTTAAGATTATTTTTTTCCATTGAAACCAGTGCGCGACTTCTTTATCGTTCTATAAAGCTGAGCGGCAAAAGCCCCTCCGATCTTAGCCTGATGGATTATGGCGCTGGGGTGGGCACGCTTTATCTACTTGCGAAAATGATCGGTTGCCGGATGGTGATATACAACGATCATCTCGACGACTGGCGGCTGAGTGCGGAATTGATAGCTGAGGCCATAAATATAAAGATCGATCATTACATTGTTGCAGACATAGGCGAATGCCTTAAGCAGCTTTCGGAACTGCAAATACAATGCGATGTAATCACTTCAAGAAATGTCATCGAACATATCTACAGGCTCGATATCTTTTATGACTTCATCCATCTGATGCAACCGACAGCTATCATAGTGTCTTCCACTACAGCTAACAAACAAAACTCCGCTTCTGTGGCAAGACATCTTTATCTTCATCGGAAATGGGAAAAGGTATTCAAGGGCATGAGACGAGTTACAATAACGAGGCAATTCCCCGATATGCCGAAGGACAAGGTTGAGCACCTGGCGGCTGCAACAAGGGGGCTTGCCACAGACGACCTGCAAAATGCAATAAAAACGTACGCGGAAACAGGCAGGACACCTTTAATAGACCGATTGGGTACCAATACCTGCAATCCCGCGAATGGTGTGTGGGCGGAGCACCTGATCACCTTTTCACATTATCGTACACTTATAAATGAATCCCACTATAATGTGTCGTTCGCACCCGGATTTTGGGATACGCATTATAAAAACAAGCTGATGAACTTTGCTGCCAGATTACTAAACAAATTAATTGCAAAAGGCAGCGCCACTGCGTTTAGAGTTGCTCCATTCATATACGTCATTGCCATTCCTGTCAAATAGTAAATATGGCCAATACGCAACGTGTAGATAAAAAATTATTCAGCGAGGAGCATTATCTTGGCAAGCCCGCCGACGACAATGATAAAATTATTTCGCGGCGGATCAACATCCTGGAGCGCTATCCTGAATTCTTTGGAAAGACCTTCTCGTGTATAGAAGTGGGATGCGGCTCAGGCGCAACGATCACCAGAATATCGAATAGGTTTTCCAGTTCGTTGGGCATAGATATTTATAACTATGCTTCAGAATTTGAATTTCAAAAGAGAAAAAACAGCGCCGTTAATTGCAGTTTCCGCCAGTTTGACCTCGAAAACGAAAAGCCTGACGAGCAATTCGACAGGCTAATCAGTTTTGAAGTGATTGAGCATTTAAAAAGTGAAGAAAGTGTATCTGCTTACTTTCAAGTGCTGAAAAGCGACGGCATGGCAGCTATTACAGTGCCAAATAAATGGTGGATATTTGAAACACATGGCGCGAAATTGCCCTTGCTTCCGTGGAACAGAGTGCCGTTCTTTTCCTGGCTCCCATCATCAATACATGAGCGGTATGCAAACGCCAGGATCTATACAATGCGCAGGATTGAACAGTTGTTAGCGCGTCATGGTTTTACTGTTATTGATCGCTGTTATATCACTGCGCCGATGGACGTATTGAAAGATAGCTGGCTCAAAAGGAAGCTGGTGAAATACATTTTCCGAAACGATACCACGAGAAACCCTTTCCTGTCCACTTCCATATTCCTAATCGCCCAAAAGAAGGTGTAAATGGCCGCAGATAAGCGTAAAATACTGAGCATCATTCCATACAAAATATTCCCTGCAAATCTGGGCGGAGAAAAGAATATTGCACTGTTCAATAAATATCTTGCGAAAAGAATATCTCTCACAGCGGTAACGGTAAAAAGCAATGACCCGCAGTATGCATTGGGTTATAAGGTTCTCAATATCATATCGGACAGCATCCTGAGATATATCAATATATTTTTATACTTCCGCATTCGTAAGATCATGAAAGCAGAAAGAGCAAATTATCTGCTTATTGAACATCCTTATTACGGGTGGCTGGCGTGGATGATAAAAAAATCTTTAAACATCACGTGGATCATACACTCGCACAATATTGAGTATATGCGGTCAAGATCGATCGGACGCCGCTGGTGGAGGGCTCTTAAATGGTACGAAGGCTGGGTCTACCGTCATGCAGACGCTGTCTTCTTTATATCCGAGGAAGACCGTCAGAACGCCATCAGGCATTTGCATGCGCCAGCATCGAAAATGATGGAAGCAACCTATGGAATAGAACGCTCTCATTTTCCGGGAGACCTTGCCGAAAGCGCAGAGATAGTAAGAAAAGCTCACGGTATTGATCCTGAGGAAAAGATCCTCCTTTTCAATGGGGCGCTATATCATTCTACCAACTATGACGCACTCAGTATAATATTGGACAAGATCAATCCGTTTCTTCTCGAACGAAAGAACTTCCGCTATAAAATACTGGTGTGTGGCAAAGGCCTACCGGCCAGTTTTGATGAATTGAAAAATTACAGGAATAAAAACGTGATCTATGCAGGGTTTGTTGATGACATCTCCCTGTATTTCAAAGCGGCGAAAGTGTTTCTAAATCCGATACTGGCCGGCGGAGGAGTAAAAACCAAAGCCGTGGAGGCACTATCCATGAACTGTACGGTGATCTCCACTGAGTTGGGAGCCATGGGAATCCGTCATGAGCTATGTGGAAACAAATTACATATTGTAAAAGCAGGGCAATGGGCCGAATTCGCTGAACTTGCCATTCGCTCCGCCTGCTCAGAAGATGTAATTCCGGATAGCTTTTTTCAATATTATTATTGGGGAAATGTTATCGACAGAATGGTAGAGAAATTATAATGGATGCATAATTTTACCAAGATAAAACTGTTCAGGATATTATTGTGGATCACCTATCCGATCTGCCTAATCCTTATTTACCCCCTGTTGGTCCTCAGCAAAAAAAAGCTTCCCCCATTGGTGTTCTTTTTTGACAGGTATGTGCTCGGAGGCGCACAGCGGGTGCATCTCGATATACTGGAAAGTGTTTCAGATATTCCTAAAACGGTTTTTTTTACCCGGCATTCACCTAACGATAAGCTGAAAGCGGAATTTTATTCATTACCCAATACAAAATGCATAGATATACATCTGTGGTGCGATTATCTGCTTTTCAGGTTATTCTCCGTGCATTATTATTCGTTTCTTATCAACAGGCATAAAGGCGCCAGGGTGCTGAGTTCCAACAGTACATTCTTCTATGATATGCTGCCATTTATCAGTAAAAAAACATCCAGGTTTGAGCTATTACATAACTTTTCTTATGGCAAAAGAGGAATGGAATTCTTTGGGCTGGCTAATTATAAATACCTTGATTTAAGATTAGTGATCGATAATGCAACAAAGCAGAATATCCTGGATCAGTACAAAGAATATGGTGTTCCTTCCGAATATGCAAGCCGTGTGAGATTGATCGAGTTCGGTGTACCTATCCCCTCCTATTCAGAAAAGAAACCACCTCCTCCACTCAAGATTTTATATGCAGGAAGGGGAACAGCACAAAAACGAATATGGCTGTTGAACAAAGTGGCAGAATTCTTCTTAAAAAATGAAAGAAGGGTAGAATTTATTTTCGTCGGCTCGATGGGCCCGGAGCTGTCGGAAAGCGTTAAGAAAAACTGCAGGATATATGGCGAAACCGGTGACCGCAACCTGATCGACAGTCTAATGAAAGAAAGCCATGCAATCATTCTCACGTCTGCGTTCGAGGGGTTCCCGGTGATGGTTAAAGAGGGTATGGCGCATGGCTGCGTGCCAATTGTCACTGCGCTGGAAGGGAATAAGACACATCTCAGGCATCTAGAGAATGCGCTACTTATTGAAGAGCCGGAGGATGAAGCAAAAGTTGTTCAATACGCTATTGACAATATAAAATATCTTTTAAAAGACCAACAA
>JBGAJL010000010.1:0-702 GCA_044224935.1 Flavitalea sp. | reverse complement strand
AATTTTCAAAGAGACAACTTTGAACAGCAATATAGGCATCTGCTTATATCCTGATTTTATCTTTGCCTATGGGTATAAAAGATTAAAAATATACAAAATAAACATTGTAAATTTTGAAATGTAGCCATTCATCAAAAATGATTCAGGAATTTTTCCCTGAAACCGAATCATTTTTTGGATGGGTGAAGGGATTTGAAAATGGGTTTGTATCGCAGATATTTGCTCGTCATTCCGTAGTTTCAAACTACGAACAAACCTCCACCACCGATCATAATATCTGATATTATATAATGCCCTTTTCCCTTTAAATTTAAGCAATGCCAAGTTCCTGGGTAGTAGAAAATCACACAAAAAATGAAGATCGGGGTTTGTCGTACTAGCCCCCCCGGGGGCAAAGTTCGCAACTGCGATATCGACAAATTGCTTTTTTATATCAGAACATTCAAAACACCTGATATTAAATTCCCAATCAGAAAAGGAAGGATAATCAAGATCGTATACTCCAATTATTGAGAACACTGCTCTATTATAAAAAATAGCCTGGTGGCTAGGGTTTTGAAAAAGAATTCTTTCATTGTTGTATTCTCCACCATAAAACCCTCTCAATTTTGGACTATAGACCTTTCCATAAATAATATCTGAGGATGACCGGCTCATCACTTCGTACATTTCGGCCAAAACAGATTTGTCATATAAACTATC
>JBGAJL010000009.1:0-67596 GCA_044224935.1 Flavitalea sp. | reverse complement strand
TTATTATCTCCCAATTTTTATAGCTCTGGGCGATAACGCTATTTAAAGTATCCTGAAGCGTCTTTTCGGAATTATATGTAGGAACAATTATTGAAAAAAAAGGATCATTCAAAACAAATAAATTTAGGTAAATATTTTACAATACCACTGAAATAAGACCCCTCCCATATTACGCCACCCCTTTTTAAATATCCTCCGAAAAGAGATTGTGTTTTTCTGTTGTACCCCATGATTAGAAATGTTCTTTGTTCTATGGTGATTTAACAATTGATAATAATTCGAATTACTATAATATTTTTTCTCGTAGAACGAGACCTGTCGCTGATTAAATTGATTCACACAATTAAATTCGCCTTTAATTCTAAAATCGGGAGATTTATAATGATTTCCAAACTGGGTAGGCATCCTATATAAAGGAATTTTTAACCTTTCCGTTAACAACGAAAGTACAGACTGATCCCATCTGTGTTCAATAAATCCCGGCAGGTTACTTTTACCGCATACGTTAGGCTTGTCTTCCAGTATTCTGGAATCCTTGCAACATTCCAACCACTCGGATAAGAAATTTATGGTATTTTTAGACACTTTGAATAATCCAAAAGAAGCGTCGCACTGTAAGCTGCACCAATACCTTTTATTGTCGCAATCCATAAGGATAAATGTGTCGCGTTTTGTCCATTGCGCGTTTCGAAGATTTCCATTAGCAAAGAGCAGGATTGATTGTTGTTTATTACAAATTTCTATAACCGGATCCAGCGACTGAATAATTTCCAGACCACAATCACAATAGATAACGATGTCTCCATCGTTCAGGGATTTAGCTGTTTCCAGAATAATATAGGGCTTCCACAGCCAAGCTCCAGCCCCCTTAGGATTATCCAATATCGATTGATTGGATTTATAAAAATCTGTTTTTTTGATATCCGCATAATCATAAGAGTCGATAGTATGAATACCAAAACGCATAGCCGAATCGTTCAGGCGGTCTCTGCTGGTTTCATATAATCGATTGGAAAGGTTTGTCAGTACAATTTTCATGTAATTGGAAAATTTGAAATTATACCCACGGTATGAGCTCTTTCATTTTCCCCTATCCATCCATTAATCTTTAGTAAATAAATATCCTTAATGTGGTAAATTCTATCATATTTACGAATAATCTTAAAAAATGCATTCTTCATTTTTCCTTCCAGGTCATCCCAGACTATTATAAATTTGCTGTCCAGCAGCTCATTCCGCACCAACATATCGAATTCAAATAAAATGGCCTGCGGGGAATGGAGAGCATCAGAAAATATCAGATTATACTTATTCCCCTTCAATTTTTCCCAGCTTTTTGCATCCCAGATATCTGCGCTTATATAAGACACTTCTTTATCATTATAGCTATACTTTTTCAAAGAAGAATCACTTTTCTTTATCGACTTTACCGGAGTAGGCCATGTCAATTCGTGTATTTTAACAAGCTTTCCTTCAAGCACAGGATTAATCTCTTCAATATCAAATCCCGTGAAAGTGCCACCCTGACGGCTGTTTAACATTTGGAAGAAATTCTTTCCTACCGACACTCCAAGTTCGAGGTAATTAATTCTTCCGCCGAAATTCTTTTTCGAAAGAAGAAGCATAACATCGGTATAGGTAATTTCATTTCCAATGGGCCTGTTGATATCTGATCGAATAAAATCGGGCACCCCGTAGTTGAAAAAGGAATGCTTGAACGCCAAATCATCGATCCAGTTGTCTATCAATCCTAAAGTAGCCCTATTCATCTCCTTTATTTCATCTAATTCGGTAAGAGAAAGATTAATTTGTTTTTTGGGGTTAATCTTCTCAGCGAACAGACCTTTTAACCAATTAATCATAAATCAATTTTTAATAGCCATTCTGCCCGTATAATCTATACGTATTAAATGTATCGGTAATCTTCTCTTTTCTATGAACTCATCAACCGCTTTTTTACATCCTTCCCAATGACCATAGTCATCAATTATAAGAACTCCGCCAGGAACAAGCTTGTCATACAAAGTTTCAAGCTCATGCAAAGTGGATTCATACCAATCAGTATCTAATCTTAATAAGGCAATAGATCCTATTTGAGGGTATGGCAAAGTTTCTTCTACTTTCCCTTTAATGAAAAAAACTTTAGAAGGATCATAACTTATTTTACTGAAATTCGACCTTACGTCATCCAGGGAAGAATAACACCAAACATTGTTCCCATCAGCTTTATTGGAGCTTTCTAAAAGTTCAGTGGCACTTTTTTTATCAACTGCATTTATATCTCTCTCATCCGGCTCAGACATGCCTTCAAAAGTATCAAATAAATATAACGATCTTGCATTGTCGCCAGCTTTCAAAAGCTTCCTTGCAACCATCAGCATGCTTCCGCCCCGCCACACCCCACACTCTACAATATCGCCGGGTATCTTGTTTTTGACAATGTAGTCCACCGCCCGGGAAAGGCATACAAGTCTCTCTATGCTGGTCATAGTCAGCATCTTCACAGATTCAATCATTTCTCTTTCTTCGGTTGTAAAATCTGACGGATAGGAATCGGTGAGATTTCCCCTTCCATTAATAATCGAATCTGATACCGATCTATTTAACAAACTCTTTTTAAAAATATTATATAACAAGTTCATTATAAAATGATTACATAAATTTATCGATTTACGAAAATAAGCTATTTATAGTACTCAATTACGCACCATATTGCAGTTACCGGAAATATTTGCAAGGTGCTATGCACCATTCTATTATCACGATACCTATTAACGCTGATTCGCTGAGGAAGATATCAGCGTCAGAAATTTTTCCATTCCTCTTTTCTTCGCATCATCAAGCTGATAGCTGATATATTCCGTATAATATTTTTTCAGATCAAACAATTTATAGGGATGACCCGCAATCACTTTATCCAGCTGATTCAGTCCCATACTATTCGCTGCATCGAATCTCATTATAAAATCCCTGTCCAGCGGCTTATTGCTGATCCAGGCCGCAAAAACAAAGGGCAGCCCTGTATGCTTCTTCCATGCTTCACCCAGATCATAGACATATCTGGATATTTTTCTTTGCTCAAACGACCTGTCCCCGATCACCAGCCCGGCAGTGCTTCCTTTGATCTTATCCTGGTAGTCATCCCCCCCCGTAACCATTTGCGGCGACAGCTTCCAGTAATCCCTCAATAATATTTTCGCCAGCTCTACAGATGTACGGCTCTGATAATCCAGCAAAACCTTTTCCACCTTTTCAAGCCGCACATCACTAAACAGGCAAACCGACGCAACATCTCCATCTGCCCCTATACAATGATCGCCAACCAGGTACCATTCTTTCAACTCAGGTATCACAGCCACGGGCACAAGCCCCAGATCAATCGCACCACTGCGTAAATCCCGCGCAAGATTGGCCGGATAATCGGGGATCAGCTCTATTTCGTCGCGAATCTTTCCATTCTGCAAGCCATATACAAGTGGTGCAGTATTGAGATAATTGACTATTCCAACCTTTATCTTATTCAATTAGTTTAATTTTACCGCGCGAAGTTAAAGCGCAGATCTTAATCAGAATCATGGAACTTAATTCACTTACCGCCATCTCCCCTCTCGACGGACGCTACCGTAAACAGGTCGGCCACCTGCATGAATATTTTTCCGAATATGCGCTGATCCGGTATCGCGTGATGGTTGAAGTGGAATACTTTCTCTTCCTGGCAGACAAGAAATTCTTTACGCTTGGCACCACAGGCAGAAACGCCGTAAAAAAGATAGCAGATGAATTTTCGATAGAAGACGCCAACGAGATCAAGGCAACCGAGTCTGTTACGAACCACGACGTAAAAGCCGTCGAATATTTTATCAAGAAAAAGCTGGAGACGGCTAAACTGGGCCCATTGAAGGAATGGGTTCATTTCGGCCTTACCTCGCAAGACATCAATAACACCGCCATTCCCCTGTCCTGGAAACATGCAGTGGAATTCGACTACCTGCCTTCCCTGCTTAACCTCAACCGGCAACTCGAAGTGCTGGCAAGAGAGTGGAAGGACATTTCCCTGCTTGCCCGTACCCATGGGCAGCCTGCAAGCCCTACGCGCCTGGGTAAAGAGATCATGGTGTTTATTGAGCGTATCGAAAACCAGGTGGAACTGTTCATCCAGGTACCTTTTTCAGCCAAGTTCGGAGGGGCCACCGGCAATTTCAATGCCCATCATATCGCTTTCCCAAAGAAAGACTGGGTGAAACTGGGCAACGAATTCGTGGAGGGTGTATTGGGATTGCAAAGACAGCAATATACTACCCAGATAGAACATTATGACAACCTGGCCGCACATTTCGATAGCATGAAAAGGATCAATACCGTGCTGCTTGACTTCTGCCGGGACGTATGGACCTATATTTCGATGGATTATTTCAAACAGAAACTAAAAAAGGGCGAAATAGGATCGTCAGCAATGCCGCATAAGGTAAACCCGATCGATTTTGAAAACGCCGAAGGCAATTTAGGAATCGCGAACGCGTTATTGGAGCATCTGTCTTCGAAGCTGCCGGTTTCCCGGTTACAAAGGGATCTCACGGATTCCACTGTATTGCGAAACATCGGCGTGCCCTTCGCTCATACGATCCTGGCCTTGCGATCTGTTGAAAAAGGATTAAGCAAACTGGTGCTGAACCAGAACAAAATAAACGAGGACCTGGATAATAACTGGGCGGTAGTGGCCGAAGCCATACAAACCATTCTCAGGCGGGAAAACTATCCCTCCCCTTACGAGGCGTTAAAGGACCTTACACGGGGAAATGCAGGAATCGATAAGCAGTCCATGCATACGTTTATAGATGGATTGAAGGTAAGTGTGGCTATCAAAAAAGAATTGAAGAAAATCACACCCCAGAATTATGTGGGTGTTATAGCTCAATATTAATTTTTTTCTGTATGGATCTGAATATTTAGCAGATTACATTACCTTGTATCCCTAAACCCCAAAGTAACCCTTTACTATGAAGATTTTGAAGTACTTCTTCGGCCTTAATATCATTGGAGCCCTTTTCTTCCTTTCTTTTACCACTCATCTGACTTCCTGCATCAAGGAAATCGTTCATGACACCCTGCTCGTTAAAGACACAATAACCGTCAGAGATACGGTTTGTCATGTAAATGTAGGCATGGTGGCACACTATACATTTGATAATGGCAGCCTGCTGGATCAAAGTGGTAATAACAACAATATCACCTTCAGCAATGCGGTTGCCACTGCTGACCGCTTTGGCAAAAACAACAATGCGTTTCTTTTCGATGGAAACAGCGCTTATATGAAGGTTCCGAATAGCTCGTCTCTTAATCCAACAACCGCTATTTCTATCGTAGCTATCGTTAAGGTAAATGACTTTTACCGCGGCACCTGCCATGAAAATCAAATCATCGGGAAAGGATATCCGGATGAAGTTAAAGGTCTCTATTTAATGCGTATTACGGACCCGTTTGGCCATTGTTATGAAGAAGCAGATACCACCAAAGAATTCTTTTGGGGTGCATATGGAGATAATATTCCGGAAGGAAGCGCCAGTGGTGTCATAAGTGATACCAACTACATTCAAACAGGTAAATGGTATACTGTAGTGTACACCTATGATGGTCACGAATCAAGAATTTATGTCAATGGGAACCTTGAGAAAATTGAGCAAAAAAAGGTTCCGTTCACACCAACTGACACCGACCTGTATATCGGACGAAATTATTATCCTGATTACCCCTATTGGTTCAACGGCGTCATCGACGAAATCCGCATCTATAACCGTGCCCTTTGCGAGTGCGAAGTGGATCAGATAACCGACTATAGTTTAAACGACAAATAATTTCTTAATACAAAGCCGCCGGATCCCGGCGGTTTTTTTGTGCCCGCAATTACACCACCTCCTTATGTATCTCGCTCGTAAAATGAAATTCAATATCGGGGTTGTTGGTCCTTTCCGTATTCAGAAACCATTCGCTCTGCGCCAGATATACCAGGTGCCCATCCTTGTCTTCTGCAATATTTGAGGACTTGAACCGGGTAAACTCATCCAGCTTGCGCGGATCCGGACTGGTGATCCAGCATGCTTTATAAAATGGAACGCTGTTGAACTGCACAGAAGCGCCATATTCGTGCAATAAACGATATTGTATCACTTCAAACTGCAGTTCGCCCACACACCCGATAATCTTTTTATTGCCACCATACTGCGTAAATAACTGCGCAACCCCTTCATCCGTCAGTTGACGTAATCCTTTTTCCAGCTGTTTGGTCTTCATCGGATCTTTATTCACCACCTCCTTGAATATTTCAGGAGAGAAAGAAGGGATACCGGTAAAATAATAATTCTCCCCTTCGGTCAGCGTGTCACCTATTTTAAAGTTTCCCGTATCAAATAAACCGACCACATCGCCGGGAAAGGCCTGTTCAATTACATCTTTCTCGCGGGCCAGGAAAGTATAGGGGTTGCTGAACCGCACTTCCTTGTCGAGCCGTACATGATGATAATATTTATTTCGTTCAAACCTGCCTGAACACACACGCAGGAATGCGATCCGGTCGCGATGCTTCGGATCAAGGTTGGCATGTATCTTAAAAATAAACCCGCTGAATTTATCTTCATTCACATCTACCAGCCGCGAGGTGGTTTCACGGCTCCTCGGATGCGGGGCAATGCGGATGAAACGATCAAGCATCTCCTTCACCCCGAAATTGTTAATGGCCGATCCGAAAAACACGGGGGCAATCTTTCCTGCCAGGTATTCATCCGTATTTAACTCACCATATACTCCTTCTATCAGCTCCGCATCTTCACGAAGGATCTCCGCGTCTTTCTCTCCCAACTTTGCGTCCAGTGTCTTATCCGCCAGGTTATCGATCGTGATGGAATCTTCCTCCGCGGCTTTGGTATTTGCCGTAAATAATAAAAGATTTTTGTCGGCGAGATTGTACACGCCTTTAAAGTCCTTTCCGCTGTTGATGGGCCAGGTCATCGGATGCAATGCTATTTTCAACTCCTTTTCTATTTCCTCCAGCAGGTCAAAACGGTTGCGGCCATCGCGATCCATTTTATTGATGAAAACAATTACAGGCGTGTCGCGCATGCGGCATACCTCCATCAACCTTCTTGTCTGCGCTTCCACACCATTCACACTATCTATCACGAGGATAACACTATCCACCGCTGTAAGGGTGCGATAGGTGTCTTCCGCAAAATCCTTGTGGCCAGGCGTATCCAGCAGGTTGATCAGTATCCCCTTGTATTCGAAGCTCATTACACTGGTAGCTACAGAGATACCTCTCTGGCGCTCGATTTCCATAAAGTCGCTGGTAGCGTGTTTTTTGATCTTATTACTTTTAACGGCGCCCGCTGTCTGGATGGCGCCCCCGAATAAAAGTAATTTTTCTGTCAGGGTGGTTTTACCGGCGTCGGGGTGGGAAATAATAGCGAAGGTCCGGCGCTTGTTGATCTCGTTTGCGTACTTCATAAATGGAAGCCGCAAATGTACGACTTATACCGCGAAGGAAGAGCCACAGCCGCAGGTCTTGCTCGCATTGGGATTGGTGAAAGTAAAGCCTCTGGAATTCAGGCCATCGTTCCAGTCGATCTGCATGCCCATGAGATAAATGCCATGAGCCCTGTTCATGATAAAGCGGACACCGTCTTCTTCATACACCTCATCATCCGCTGTTTTATCGTCGAAGCCCAGCACATAACTGAGGCCGGAACATCCCCCGCCCTTCACGCCCACGCGCAGATATTTCTGCTGATCGAACCCGTCTTCATTCATCAGTCGTTTAATTTCATCCACCGCATTTTTCGTAAAACTCACCGGAGCTGATATTGTCGTTTCCATACTGCAAATATACTGATAAACACCCTTATTTTTGCTCCAAACGATACCAATGGATACACCGCAAATGATAGGCGCCTGGGTGATCGCCCTGCTGCTTGGTGGCACGCTGGCCTACATTTTCTGGCGCGAAAGAAACAAGGTAAAAAAGCTCGAAAGCGGCAAAGCGCCCGCCAGTCCGCATTCTTTCAGCCCCATTCAGTTACAGCTACAGGCCTATGAGCGCCTGATCCTGCTTACCGAGAGGATAGCGCTTCCCAACCTTATCAGCCGGATGAACCAGCCCGGCATTTCGGGCAGCGACATGCAGATGCTGCTGACCCAGTCTATCAGGCAGGAATTCGACCATAACATCACCCAGCAGCTCTACGTATCCCCCGAAGCATGGGATGCGGTTAAAAATCTTAAGGAACAGAATATTCATATCATCAACCAGGTGTATGCCGTCCTGCCCGCAGGTGTTTCCGGCGCCGAACTCAACCGTCATCTGCTGGAAATGCTCGTTCAGAATCCTAAAGCATCCCTGCAGCCCGTGGTAGCCGAGGTGCTTAGCTATGAAGCCAAAAAACTGATAAGGTAATTTTTTACTGATCCATTACTGTTATGCCTACCGACCAGCCTCTTTATAATGATTCAGGAATCGAGATAAAACAGCTCTATACGTACGATTCGCCAGGCTTTTCTGTCATGAATGAAAAACCGGGAGAATTTCCGTTTACCCGTGGCGTGCAGCCTGATATGTATCGCGGGAAGCCCTGGACCATGCGACAATATGCCGGCTTCAGCACAGCGGAAGAAAGCAATAAACGATATCACTACCTGTTGTCACAGGGCGTTATGGGCCTCAGCGTCGCCTTCGACCTGCCGACCCAGATCGGCTACGACAGCAATCACGATCTGTCCGAAGGGGAAGTGGGTAAAGTAGGCGTGGCTATCGACAGCCTCGAAGACATGGAAATTCTTTTCAGGGGAATTGAACTGGAGAAAGTTTCCACCTCCATGACAATCAACGCCACCGGCTTTATTTTGCTGGCGCTCTATGTCGCAGTAGCTAAGAAACAGGGCGCCGATCTTTCAAAATTATCCGGCACTATTCAGAATGATATTTTAAAAGAATATGCCGCGCGCGGCACGTATATCTATCCGCCGCAACCGTCGATGCGCATCATCACCGATATTTTTGAATGGTGCAGCAGGGAATTGCCGAAATGGAATACTATCTCTATTTCGGGCTACCATATCCGCGAAGCCGGAAGCACCGCCGTACAGGAAGTGGCGTTTACATTAAGCAATGGAAAAGCCTATGTGAAGGCGGCAATCGAGAAAGGGCTGAACATAAATGTTTTTGGAAAAAGGCTCTCCTTCTTTTTCAATTCTCACAATAACCTGTTTGAAGAAGTGGCTAAGTTCCGTGCGGCAAGAAGAATGTGGGCGAATATTATGAAAGAGCTCGGGGCCACCGATCCCAAAGCGATGATGCTGCGCTTTCACTCGCAAACCGGGGGCAGCACATTAACCGCACAACAACCGCTGAATAATATTTCACGGGTAACAGTACAGACCCTTGCCGCCGTGCTGGGTGGAACCCAGTCACTGCATACCAATGGATATGATGAAGCCCTGAGCCTTCCCACTGAAGAAGCGGCACGCATTGCGCTGCGTACGCAACAGATCGTTGCTTACGAAAGCGGCGCAGCAGAAACCGTTGATCCGCTGGCCGGCAGCTATTACGTGGAATCCCTGACAAACGAGGTAGAAAAACAGGCGCTGGAATTAATGGAAAAAATTGACAGGATGGGTGGAAGCGTTAGCGCCATCGAGCAGGGATTTATACAGGATGAGATAGCGCGCAGCGCGTATGAATTTCAAAAGAATGTCGAGAGTGGCGGAAAAATAATTGTAGGTGTAAATAAATTTTCTTCAGAAGAAAAAAACACGACGCCTGTTTTTAAAATTGACGATTCAATCAGGCAGGTACAGATGGAAAAGATAAATTCTTTAAAGCGACGGCGTGATCCCGCCAGGATAGATTCCCTCCTGCAGGCCCTCAACGATGCTGCGTCTTCCGGCGACAATATCATGCCCGCCGTGCTGGAAGCGGTAGAGAACTATGCAACGCTCGGAGAGATCGCGGATACACTGCGGGAGGTTTTCGGAGAGTACAAATAGATTGCAATTTCTCTTTTCACCCCTTCTTCGCCTCTTTAGCCCAGGTATCTTTAAGGTTACGGTTCTATTGAAAATTAACTTATCCGCTGTCGAATTTTTATCCAAACAGAAATAACCCTTGCGTAAAAACTGGTAACGCCCACCCTTATCCGCATTTATCAATGCAGGTTCAGCCATCGCCTTTTCAATTATTACCAATGATCCGGGATTTAAAATATCGCGGAACTCACCCTCCGTCCCTGCCGGATCTTCGACCTTAAATAACCTGTCGTATAAATTCAATTGCACCGGCACGGCATCCTGCGCATTTACCCAATGCAGCGTTCCCTTAACGCTTATACCCGATGTGTCTGCACTGCTGCGACTTTCCGGGATATATGTACAATGTATTTCCTTTATCTTATCGCCTTCCTTAATCACGTCGTCACATTTAATAATATATGCACTTTTCAAACGCACCATATTTCCGGGCGATAACCGGAAATATTTCCTGGGCGGGTTTTCCATGAAATCTTCCCGCTCGATGTATACTTCACGCGAAAAACGGATCTCCCGGTGGCCTCCGTTCGGATCTTCCGGATTTTCTTCTCCGCTTACGATCTCCGTTTTTCCTTCAGGATAATTGGTAATGACAATTTTCACCGGATCAAACACCACCATCCTTCTCAACGCTATTTTGTTTAGATGCTCGCGAATATAAAATTCGAGACGGCTCATCTCTATTACATTTTCCCTCCGGGCCACCCCTACGCTTTCACAAAAATTGCGAATGCTTTCCGGTGTATAACCCCTTCTCCGGTAACCGCTGATCGTTGGCATGCGGGGGTCATCCCAGCCGTCCACGATCTTTTCATTTACCAGTTTTAACAATTTCCTCTTGCTCATCAGCGTGTACGATAAATTCAATCTCGCCATTTCATATTGATGGGAAGGATATATACCGAGCTCGCTGATGAACCAGTCATATAGCTGCCTGTGCGGAACAAATTCAAGTGTACAGATAGAATGCGTGATATGTTCGATGCTATCGCTCTGGCCATGGGCAAAATCGTACATCGGGTAAATAGACCAGTCGTCGCCGGTACGATGATGATGTGCTTTTTTGATGCGGTACATGACCGGATCGCGCATGTGCATATTCGGGGAAGCCATATCTATTTTTGCGCGCAGGGTGCGGGAGCCATCCGGGAATTCTCCCTTTTTCATTGCAGCAAACAACCGGAGGTTTTCTTCCACGCTCCGGCCGCGGTAAGGACTCTCCTTTCCCGGTTCGGTTGGCACTCCCTTCATTTCCGCAATTTCCTCGGAAGTGGAATCATCTACGTAAGCCATTCCTTTTTCAATCATCTTCACGGCAAATGAATAGAGCGTACCAAAATAATCCGAAGCATACCGTTCATGTTTCCATTCGAAGCCCAGCCAGCGCACGTCTTCTTTAATGCTCTCCACGTACTCTGTCTCTTCGGTAGAGGGGTTGGTATCATCGAAACGAAGATTGGTATAGCCCCCGTATTTTTTAGCAAGGCCGAAGTTCAGGCAGATGCTTTTGGCATGGCCGATATGGAGATAACCGTTGGGTTCCGGCGGAAAACGGGTAACGATCTGCTCATATTTGCCCTCTGCCAGGTGCTGCTCGATGATCTCTTCCAAAAAATTAAGACTTCTTTCTTCGCTCATACTATCCCGATTATTGGGCGACGAAGATACAAACACTATATTTACAATGTAAAAACATCAGATATGGGTTTGCTTACTCCAAAAAATTCGAAGGCTGAAAAGAAAGCCGCAAATAAATTAAAGAATAACGCACAGGGTTCGCAGTTTATGAAACAAACTTCAAAACCTGCCGGTGCGAACAAGAAACCTGTTAAAACCGGCGGTTCCAGAGGAAGCTGAGATATTTCACGCAAAGACGCCAAGGCCTGAAAAGAGGTAAAGATAGCTTTGCTGCCTATTCCGCGTCTTTGCGTGAACCCTATTACTGAAATATCTTCTCCATCCTTGTCAGCTTACCTTCCACGTTGCACCCTTCAATCACCACACGGAAACGGCGCGTGACGTCGTTGTTATAGAAAGTAAATAACATCCTTCGGCTATTCTTATCCGTTAGAATAAACGGGTTCCAGTATAAGGTAGAGCGGTAATCAGGCTGAGACTGCCTTTCATCGTATTTGGAATAATCCGGTGAATAGAATTCCCTGGCTGGCGTGTAGCCGGGTATACTGGCAAAATCAAGTCCTTTTACGTCTTTGTTCAATGCTGCACCTTTTTTAGTGTACACCGCGATAGCGCCCCCGCTGCCACCGCCCGGAGCGCCCATAAAGGGGGGCCGGAACACTTTGATCAGTGCCACATCCGACATCGGAAGATTTTGGATCTGGTTGATATCGCTCTGCATTTCATTAAAGAACAATGTGGGTGTGCCCCCCCGCCAGGACATGCTCATCTGCGGGCCGTTTCCGGTAATTTGTAAACCGGCAACTTTTCCCTGCAGATAATTTAAAACCGACAGCGAAGAATTGGCAAATGGATCGTCTTCCGTTACAAACGTATAACCGTCGCCGCCCGAAAACAATCCCGAAGTGTACTGCTCATCCATCTGCTGCGCCTTGGATTTGGTTTTCGCCGTAACGGTAACGCTTTCCAGGGTCTGAACTTTTTTCAATTGCTCCTGCAATTCGATCGTTTTTCTGGCCAGTTCAGAAGTCTTTTTCAGGATGTCCGCATCGGGAAAAGTATAACGATACAAGGCGCTCGTATCAGGTCTGTACGGCGAAGCACCCGGTACCAGATTATTTTTCACATCAAATGATGCGCGCATCGTCAGCAATTTATCCTTATCATTATTGAACTGGTAATACAATTTCGCGGTATCAAAAAATACAAGCCCCGGTACTTCAAATGTTCCCGTGTTGGCGACGGGAATATTCAGGAATTGTTGCTTCTTGCCCACGATCAGTATGCCTGTTATTTCCTGATTCGACAACTGCGCTTTTGTGAGGCCGTTTATTTTTCCATGCAGGGTGAGATAATCCGCAGGTGCATATTTTATTTTAGGATAATTCCCGGCCAGCACATCCTCCCATTTAAATCTCCTCCAGCCGTTGGTCATCATCACGAGGTCGAGGTGGGCGATAACCGAATCGGCTTCGCTGGAGAAATAATAGGCGGGGTTATGTACGTATCCTTTTATGTCGCTGGTCAGCAGCACACCTGAAAAAATATCCTGATCACCAGGCTCTGCGGGGTTAATATCCGCATCGGTAATAGAAATGGATAAATTGGTCCGTATGGTATCGGGCACATCCACCTGGATCACATTTTTCTTTCTTTTATCAAAATTTTTTAAGGGCGCATTCAGATCGGTAATGAAATAATAATCCTGTTTATTAACAAATACCAGTCTTTCGGTCAGCGGTTTTTTATCCTGTGAAAAAACGGTGATCTGAACGATTCCTGCGGGAAGATTTTCGGTTGGAATACCAGCCGAGATGGTTTTGCTTTTTGAAATATTCACTGTAGCCATGTATACCAGTTGCTGCTGCATCTGCGCCACCACATATACAACCGTATTGGAAGCCACATTTCCATCGGGTCTTGATATGGTATACTGAATTCCGTCTGCAGATTGCACGGCTTTAAAAACGAGGCCGTCATTTTTAGCCGCGGGTAGCTGGGTCGTCTGTAATTTTCCGCCCGCGTCTTTCCAGCTGGCTTTGTAGGAATTCTTTTCCGCAGGGGTAATGGTGAAAAATCCCATGCCATCATGGGCCGTGGTGAAAGCTGTAACCTGCTTTCCCTTTGCATCGGTAATTTCCCCACTCACTTTATAAGGGAGCCCGTGCACGTCTGTAGCCTTGAAGGCCACTCTCGACTCAACGCCGTTTACCAGGTCACCACCTTCGGGAAAGAACTGCAAAAAAGATTTCGGTGCGGCTGGTTTTGCCGGAGACTTTTTTACCTGCACGATAGGGATGGCCCGGGTATATAAAAACGAAGTATCGAAATTCAGCATCCAGTCGGTATAGGCCCTTACATATAAAACCGTAGAAGTGATATCGGCAGGCAGATCGAATGCGGCCGCCGCACTGGACACTACCACGGGAGAAATTTTCCGCTGCAACACCTTACCTTTTTCATCAAGCAGTTCAGAGTATACTGTTTTGCTGAGCTGCGAAGGCATGTTGGCGGAGAACAGATAGGCTTTAAACCAGATTGTTTCACCCGGATTATAATAAGCCTTATCATAATGCAGATAAAGTTTTTCCTGCGGATACCGGCTGTCCAGCGTGCGTAATGTAGAATCGAATATCTGCTGCGCGTTTGCGGTGGAAACAAATCCGGCAAGCACCAGCAGTATAGGAAGAAAAAAACCTCTTTTCATGTACTGACGATAAATGTAAAAGTGAATTTATGGGAGTTTTTCGCGCTTTCCAAAGAGAAGGCTGCCAATTCTGACCATCGAACTGCCTTCTTCAACGGCCATCCGGTAATCTGCGCTCATACCCATGGAAAGATGTTGGAAATGGAAATTTGGTGTGTGAATGCCAATATATTTGTCATAGAGGGCGGCAAGCAGGTTCATTTCTTTTTTTACCTTGTCCGCATCATCAGAAAAGGAAGCCATGCCCATGAGCCCCGTAACTTTCACATGGTCCAATTCGGCGATAGCAGATGTTTGGGTCATGCCCTGTACGAGTTCCTGCAGTTCCTCCTCGCTCAAACCGAATTTGGTGTCTTCATCCGCAATATGTACCTGCAGCAGGCATTCGATCACCCGGCGGATCTTCCTGCCCTGGCGGTTAATTTCCATTAGCAGTTTAACACTGTCAACGCTCTGCACCAGGTGCACGAACGAAGCGATATATTTTATTTTATTCGATTGAAGGTGGCCTATAAAATGCCAGCGGATATCATGCGGTAACAGTAATTGCTTTTCAACAAGCTCCTGCACGTAGTTTTCACCAAAATCCCGTTGACCCAAACGATATAAGTGCATAATAGCATCTACATCCTGCATTTTCGAGACGGCGACAAGCGTTACTTTTTCACCCAGCTGATCTTTCAACTCCTGGTATTGATCCCTGTTCATCTCCGCAAAGATACAAAGATGTTATTGCAGCACGGCACGGCTGATCACCATGCGCTGCACCTCGCTGGTGCCTTCATATATCTGGGTGATCTTGGCATCGCGCATGAGGCGCTCTACATGATATTCTTTAACATATCCATAACCGCCGTGCACCTGCACGGCTTCGGTGGTGGTCCACATGGCGGTTTCCGATGCAAACACTTTTGCCATGGATGAGCTCAGGCCGTAATCGAGGCGCATGTCTTTTTCATAAGCTGCTTTAAAACAAAGCAGGCGTGCCGCTTCTATCCTGGTTGCCATGTCCGCAAGTTTGAACTGTATGGCCTGGTGATGCGAAATCGTTTTTCCAAACGCTTTTCTTTCTCTGGAATATTTGACGGCCAGCTCATAAGCTCCGGATGCGATGCCCAGCGCCTGGGAAGCAATGCCTATTCTTCCACCCGATAGCGTTTTCATTGCAAATTTAAAACCGAAACCATCTTCTCCTATCCGGTTTTCTTTCGGCACTTTCACATCCTGGAACATCACGCTATGCGTGTCGCTGCCCCTTATCCCCAATTTGTTTTCTTTATTACCGACTGTTATTCCCGGCCAGTTCTTTTCCACGATAAACGTGTTGATCCCTCTGCTTCCTTTCGAAGCGTCTGTTTGCGCCATCACCAGATACACAGAAGCCGAATTCCGCGTTGGTGATCCAGTTCTTCGTTCCGTTTAAAAGATAATGATCGCCCTTATCTTCTGCAATTGTCCGCTGGGAAGTTGCATCACTGCCCGCTTCAGGCTCGCTCAATAAAAATGCGCCGATATACAGCTCACCGTCTTTGATTCCCTGCGCAAGCGGGGTAAGATATTTTTGTTTCTGCTCCTCGCTGCCAAACGCTTCAAGGCCCCAGCATACGAGAGAATTATTTACACTCATGCATACGCTTACACTGGCATCTATCTTACTTATTTCTTCCATCGCCAGCACATAACTGATCGTGTCGAGACCCGAGCCCCCGTATTCCGGGCTGACCATCATCCCCATAAAACCCAGGCTCGCCAGCGCTTTAACCTGCTCCCTGGGAAATTTTTGATGTTCGTCTCTCTCAATTACGCCGGGAAGGCATTCGTTTACTGCGAAATCCCGCGCAGCCTGGCGGATCATCCGGTGCTCTTCTGTTAAAACAAAGTTCATGTCGTAAGCAATTTAGAAGAAGCGCAAAAATAACAGAATAACCGAAATAAACTAACAGTCGTTAGGTTATTTTTACCTTTTCCATTTTCGGTACGATAAGATGGATCACGATCCAGGCAACTAAAAAGGAGCTTCCGCAAATGAGAAAAATAATATTGTAGCCTGCAACGATGTTGCCGATGGCTTTATAATAATCGAGAATATAACCAACGAAAACGGGAAGAAGCAGGCTACCTATGGCGCCGGCCATGCCACCGATGCCCACAACGGAGCTGATGGCTTTTTTAGGAAACATATCTGGCACGATAGTAAAAATATTCGCGCTCCAGGCCTGGTTGGCCGCAACGGAAACACTGATCAATGCGATGACGGTCCACATATCGGTCGTGAATCTTGTAATTATTATGGGCACCACCAAAAAGGCTGAGATCAGCAGCGCTCTTTTCCTGGCTTTGTAAACAGGCAGGCCTTTTTTTATTAACCAGGAAGACAAATAGCCACCGCCAAGGCTGCCGAGCATTGTGCCCGCATATACGATAACGAGCGGCAACCCTGGTTTTTTAAGATCAAGATGAAAATACGAATTGAAATAAGAAGGCAGCCAGAAAAGAAAAAAGAACCAGATGGGATCAGTGAAAAATTTGCCCGCAATAAATGCCCAGGTCTGCTTCAGCCGCAGCAATCTCACCCACCCTATCCTTTCTTCAGGAATATTTTCTTCGCTCCGCACATCGCTTTGAATGTATTCCAGTTCTTCTTTTGATAAACGTTTTTGCTTTTGAGGCGCCTGGTAAAATATTATCCAGCACAATAACCACAAAAGGCCCAGGGAGCCGGTGACGAGAAATGCCGCCTGCCATCCGTAACCGGCCAATAAAAAGGGAACAAGCACCGGTCCCACACAGGCCCCGATATTCGATCCCGAATCCAGGATGCCTATTGCCAGTGCACGCTCTTTTTGCGGGAACCATTCCGCTAAGGTCTTCACGCCGCCGGGATAATTTCCCGATTCTCCCAGACCGAGCAACCCACGCACAAATGCAAAACCAAATGTAGTTCTCACTATCGAATGCAGCATTGCGGCCACCGACCATACGGCAACGGAAATGGTATAACCGGTTTTCGAACCCACCCTGTCAATTATCCTTCCGTAAAACAATAACCCGAATGCATAACAACCTGTGAACACCATCACGATCCTGCTGTAATCCGTTTCGGACCAACTGAATATTTTTTCCAGCTCAGGCTTAAGTAAACCGAATATCTGCCGGTCGATATAATTGATTGTAGTGGCTGCAAACAATAAAAAAGCAATAAACCAACGGTAATTTCGTGTTTTCGCCATACTACTGATTATCTCCTGTTTTTACAATCCCTGGAAACCATTTCACCGCATTTTTATAATAGATCTTATCCACCACTGAACTCGGTAATTTCAACCCTTTGAATTCACCTTCCACTTTCGGCACGCTCATCATTTCATCGGTGGTGAAAAATTTCCAGTGGCGCAACCACACTTCATGCGCATGTTTCTTCATTCCGGCAGCATCTTCAATATGTTCATTGACGATATCCATCGCATCATGACGCATATCGGTGCCATATATTATTCTATCCTGGTATTTAATAAAGAAATCATGCACTTTCTGCCAGTTGTTTTTGGCCTGGTACTGCAGGTGAGAGATCCGTTCGGCCATGTCCACCGCCATATTGGGAAATTTATCCAGCCGCTTTGCGAGCTCATCCACGCTCCATTCAAGACTGCCAAGATGGGCGCCTATAAAAACGAGATCAGGATGTTTTTCCAGCATGTGATCACGCACACGGATATATTCTTCATAACTGGGCCTTTCGGGATGCAGATACATGTATTCCTTCGGATGCACCGCCGCATAATCACGATTTCCTTTTACAGTCATTTTATCAAGAGGCAGCCATGAATTTTTGTGCTCGCCCAGGTGCCCGATCAGGGGAATATGATTTTTAGCAAGAAAATCAAGAACAGGGTCGAATTTCGGATTGTCGATCATCACGAGATTGCTGTCTTTATCTCTTAATTCCATTCCCACATTTTTCCAGACCTTGACCGCTATTGCCCCTCTTTTGAAAGACTCTTTCAATGAATCGATCGCCAGTTGCGCCCAGTCATCATCATTGAAATTCTTCAATGAAAATGCAGTGGCGAACTGAAGCCTGCCGGGATAAGCTTTTATCTGCTTCAATGCAAAATCTTCCTGCTCCCTGACAGGCATTCCATTGAACGTGTAAATAGCGATGGTCAGTAACTGGAAATTATCTTTCGCAGCCTGGTTGATAAAGGCAGTGTCGATGTCACGGGTGATGTGTTCATGCGCATCGATCTTTTTGACCGATTTGAAATCATCCACAGTGTAATAAGATGATGCGCCGGCATTTTTATTTTCCTGTTGCCCACATGCCAGCATCGTCAATGCAATAACTGCCCCGGTTAATATTTTTTTTCTTCTCATATCCTGATAAATATTTTGTGTTTATAGAGAAAATAGCATATATACCAGAAGATAAAGGAAATGCTCAGCACCATCATCACATGGATCAATTGTGGGCCGCCCCATCCGAATAACCTGTACACAACCGGTGTGGCAAGGCTCTGCGCCATAAGGGTGCCACGCGCATGCCAGAGCATATAAATGAATAAAGGATTCATTCCCACCACTGCAAAAAATAAAACCTTTTTATTGTTCCATACATCGATCACCTGGTAGCAGATTGCAAGAGCGAGGAAGCACCAGCCGCCACTGGCAAGGATAAACGAGCTGGTGCAGATCCGTTTGATCATCGGAACCTGCAGGCGCAATAAATAGCCGGAAACAATGCCGATCAATCCCGCAATGACAAGTGTTTTTATTTTTTTTCCTGCGGGCCAGTTCTTCATCAGCACCTGCCCGGCCAGCACTCCCCAGATCGTATGCGCCGTAGTGGAAATGGCATTAAAAGCCACCCACCTGTCTTCGCTTAATCCGCCGGTTAAAAAAATATCGAACCAGGAACCGAAGTTATGATCGGCCGTATAAGGATGATTGAATCCTTCAACCGGCCAGAGTTGGTAGATCGCATCGTTGAAAATGATCAATGCAAAAGAAATGACCAGTTGAAAAATCACTGGTTTGCGCATCATCAGGAACGCAACCAGGTAGGTGACCGATAACTGCGCCAACACGTTGGTATAAGATGAATGGCTTTCCGAGGAACCGATCAGCCATCCCAGGAAAAGCAGCAGTAAAGAGCGCTTTAGGGCTCCGCGAAATGTTTCGTTCCAGCTCTCTCCTTTTGCCCATTTTCTTGAAAAGGAAAAAGGCATCGCAACCCCTACAATGAACATGAAAAAAGGCTGCACCAGATCCCAGGCCTTCAGGCCCTCCCACTCGGCATGATCCAACTGCTGGCCAAGAAAGGCGACAACAGGATTGATGCTGTGCGGATCAAATAACTGGCCGAACGATGACACCAGCACGAACATGGTGAATCCTCTCATGAAATCAATTGAGAGGATTCTTTCATTTTGTACAAGAAGAATACTTTTTTCGGTCATACGTTACCGTTAATAGCCATGGTTTTGCGCAAGCATCGGGTTTAACCTGATATCATTTGAAGGGATAGGAAACAGGTAATCGTCTTCAGAAAAATTAACCTGGTATTCCGGGAGGCTCATCTCTTTCAGCTTATGCTTCCGGATAAGATCGAACCAGCGATCCATTTCAAAGCAAAGCTCCAGGTCGCGTTCGCGGAACACTTTTTCATCGAAAGCTTCTTTCGACATGGCCACCGTAGCCAGGGGATCGCCTGCATTGGCCACATACCCGTTTCCACGCTCGATCACCCGGTTGATCGCATTGACCGCTTCGGGAGTGGGACCTCCTTTGGCCATATTATCTGCTTCGGCAAAGATCAGTAACACATCGGCAAAGCGGATGATCGGCATGCTTACAACAGATCGGTGAGCATCAAAATCATCGGGCGTATCGTATTGAAATTTCTTAACGCCTGGCCAGTAATCGCCCAGGTCATAATATTTCACTCCATCAAGCTCAGTTTCTATAAAAGCATCTTTTCGCGGTGATTCGGGATAAGCCTGTTCCCAGGTGGGCTCGGCACAGATGTCTCCGAACCCTCTCATGTCCGACCAGATGCGGGGATCGGGGCCGAGGTCCACTTCATTGGAATTGAAGCTCCACATAGCTTCGGGACCGTATTTTGTCGCGATGCTGAATAAATTCTTCACATCGGGCACGAGCGAATAATTGGCATCTGCAATGATCTCACCGGCAAGTTCGGCGGCCTTTGCATAATTTTCGGGCTTGTTCAACGGATAGGTTGCCATAGTGAGATATGCTTTTGCAAGCAGGCCCTTGGCCGCATCGCGCGTGGGCAATCCGCGATGGTCAGATAAATTTGAAATAGGAAGTTTTGCAATGGCGTCATTGAAATCATCGATGATTTGGGAATAAACCTGCTCCACACCTGCCCGCGGCATTTTCTCGGTGAAAGGATCTCCCGTGGTGTCGGTGATCAAAGGAACGCCGCCAAACATTCTCACCAGCATGAAATAATTAAATGCACGTAAAAATTTTGCCTGGCCCATTAATGCATCAGCAGTTTCCTGGTCAACGCCTTCAACTCCTTTTTTCAATGAGGCAATAACAGTATTGATATTCAATAAGGCCGAATAATGCGCTTCCCAGAGCACATCGGCATAATCATCGGGAATATTGAGATCTCCCCGCGTGATCTGATCATCCTGGTTGAATAAATCCATGTTGCCGCCATAACCCTGGAAAGTGCCCCAGAGAAAATTCATCGATGCCACAAGGCCCGACTGAAGCTGCGTGGCATCCTTGTAAAATGCATCAGGTGTAATTACGCCCTTGGGCTTTTCGGTGAGCTTTTTGCAGGCCGGCAATGCAAAGACCAGCATTAGCAGCAGCCCGGTTGTCACACGATATGTTTGTATGATTTTCATCGTAATAATTTTTAGAAGGAGATATTCACCCCGATGTTAAATGTTCTCGATTGCGGATACACGTTAAAATCCGATCCCAGTTGGGCATCGTTGCCTGTATAAGAGCTTACCTCGGGATCACTTCCCGAATATTTCGTGATCGTAAGCAGATTTGTTGCGCTGGCATACACTCTCAGGTTCGTAAGATGTATGTTTCTCACAGCGCTTGCAGGAAGATTGTATCCAAGAGTGATATTTTTCAGACGTGCATAGGAGGCGTCCTCAACCCATCTTGAAGTTCTGTTCGCCGATGTGCTGGGAATTTTCACTTTACTGGATAAACCGGAATTCGCTCTTGTTTGCTGATCGATGATCGCGGGAATGGAGCTGTTTTCATTATCAGGCGACCAGCGGTTCAGAATTGCCGCGCCTGTTCCTCCCGGCGACTCCAGCGCAATGCGAGTGATATTAAACAGATCGTTTCCTTTTGAGCCCTGGATTAAAATGTTCAGGTCAAAATTTCCATAAGACAGCCTGTTGCTCCAGCCAAAGATGAATTTAGGTTGTGAATTGCCGATCACCGTTTCATCCTGTGCATTGATCACATCATCTCCATTCACATCAAAATATCGCGGATCACCCGGCAGTTGGCCGTATTGCGCCGCTTCCGAAGCCTCTTTCGTTTTCCATACGCCGAGATATTTATATCCCAGCATTTCTCCGTAAGGCTGGCCTTTCACCAAAAACATAAAGGCACTTCCCACACCCTGGCCACCACTGCCGCCTGAAGTGAAAGGTATGCGGTCAACTTCGCCGAGATCAACAACCGTTGCCCGGTTGGCAGAAATATTGAGGTTGGTGTTCCAGGAGAATTTCCCTGAAAAAGGATCTCCGCCGATGGCGAATTCAACACCTTTGTTCCTGATCGAACCGACATTGTCGATGATGGTCGACAGACCCGAATAAGTTGGCAGATCTCTTGCGATCAGCAGGTCGCTGGTTAATTTATTATAATAGTCTGCTGTGAAAGTGAGGCGTCCGTTGAACAATGCAAGATCAACACCGATATCTGCCTGGGCTGTCTTTTCCCATTTCAGATGCGGGTTGGAAGTGGAGGAAATATAAAAGCCAAGATCTGTTGCTTCGGTTCCGAAATAGGGATAGGTGTATCCCGAACTGATATGTGCAAGCGTTTGATAGGGATTGATTGCCTGGTTGCCGGTAATACCATAGCTGGCACGTATCTTCAGATCTGAAAAAATATTAAGGTCTTTAATGAATTTTTCCTCCGACGCTCTCCAGGCAACAGAACCGGATGGAAAATATCCCCATTTGTTATCAGCGCCAAACACCGATGAGCCATCGGCCCTCATACTCGCCGTAAGCAGGTATTTATTATCGAAAACATAATTGATGCGGCCGAGATATGAATTGATCACCCTTTCATAATAAGCCGATGAACTGGTTACGACGCTTGCGCCACCCAGATCATACACGCCGGTGGCTTCATCCGCAAAATTGCTTGCGTTGATAGTAGAGCTGAAATCTTTTGTGAATTTCTGCTCCGCCACTGCTGTAATCGTAAAATGATTCCGGTTGATCGTTTTATCATAGGTCAGGATATTTGAATTTTGAAAATAATTGTTTGTTTCAGCATACACGCCGCCGCTTCCGTTCTTTGATAATCCCTGCGTGGTTTTGGTGTTGTAGAAATTATAATTGTTGATGTTTACAATGGTTGCGCCACCTGAAACTCTCAATGTCAATCCCTCCAGTATCCTGAAATCGAGAAACGCATTCAGGTTGATGCGGTTGGTTGCATTGTCAATGATGGGCTCTACCGCGCTGGCAACGGGGTTCCACAAAGTGGGATTGGCATAACGCAAAGCTGCCTTGCTGTAATTGCCTGCCGAATCATAAACAGGAATAGTGGGCGAAAAACGTATTACACCCGCAATGGGGTTTCCGGCATAATCCGTTGCGCCGCCAAATAAAGGCGTGTTTGTATTTTCCTTTGACCAGGCAATATTCACCCCGAAATTGACGTGGCTCGTTATTTCACCTTTCAGATTCGCGCGCACCGTGTAACGCTTATATCCTGAATTTCTGAGGATACCTTGTTGGTTGAGATATCCACCGGATAATAAATAACTCACTTTTTCACTTCCGCCGCTGATAGATAACTGGTTGTTCTGAATAATTCCCTTGCGATATACCGCGTCGATCCAGTCCGTGCCGCCTACACGCGCAAAACTGTCAATCTGCGATTCGGAAAATATAGGCTCAGGCGTTGAGCCGGCATTGGCTGCCAGGCGCACCTTATTGATTTCCCTGGCATAATCCGCTGCATTTAACAGGTGCGGCCTATTATTGAGCGAGGACACGCTGAAATCATTGATATAATTCACGACAGGCTTTCCTGTTCTTCCTGTTTTCGTGGTGATAAGAATTACACCGTTTGCACCCTGCGAGCCATAGATTGCAGTGGCGGATGCATCTTTCAACACTTCAATTGAAGCAATATCATTTGGGTTCAATGAATTCAGGTTACCGCCCTGCAGGCCATCGATAACGATCAGTGCGCTGTTATCACCGTTTATTGAATTGGTTCCTCTTACGCGAATAACGGTATTGCCGCCCGGCGATCCATCGGTGTTTAACACCAGCACCCCTGCTGCCCGCCCCTGCAATGCCTGGTCAACCCGCTGAGTGGGCAGCAATTTTAAATCCTCTCCCTTCACCCGGCTGATCGAACCTGTGAGGTCACTTTTCTTTTGCGAACCATAACCGACCACCACGATATCGCTCAGCGAATTCACGGCAGTCTTTACGCTCACCGTAATTTCCGATCTGCCGTTCACGGCCACTTCAACAGGGTCAATGTTGGCCGCAGTTATCACCAGCGTTGCGCTTGGGCTTACATTTTTCAGGTAAAATTCACCGTTTGCATTGGTGGTGGTTCCTGATGAGGTTCCTTTTACGGTGATGGAAGCTGCGACAGGCTCATTGTTTTCGTTCATCACTCTCCCGTGGATATCTGCCTGCGGAGATATTGCGGTTGCTGAAGGTGGTCCATGATGTGCAGTTGCGGAAAGACCTGACAGGAAAATGACAGCGGCCATAAAGATGGGTGTCATCCTTGAAATTGTTTTCATGACGCTCGTTTTGGTTGTTTTAAAATACAGGAGCTGTGGTTTATTATAAATTGACTCTATTGATCCAGGCGGCTATTTTTTTATTCATTTCCAACTCAATGAAATAGATCCAGTCGGTTCCTTCGGTGGCATTCGCCCAGTGCCTGCGTGCATTTGAATCGCGCACATAACCCTCCGGCAATTTCATCATCCGTATTTGAGAATATACCTGTTCAAAATTTTTACGCAGTCCGTCAAATTGTTGCAGGTAGCTTTTGATCTGTCTTAGCATGTTTTGTTTTTCTTCAACAGGCGCTTTATCGTATTTGTTTAACAGCAATAACATGTTGGCAGAGTAAGCCTGTATTTCATTGATCTGGTTCAGCACTTCGATCGTGTACCAGTTTCTCCTGGCCAGTGATAACGCCTCTGTGATGCGCTCTTTCGTCTGTATATACGTTTCCGCGACAGCAGCGGCTTTTTCAATTTTTTTGCCATATTTCAGGCTCCAGCTGCCTGGTTTTCCATCGGGCAATGTGATGTATTTAAAGTCGGGGCGGAAGTTTTCCCTGTCGTCGCCCTCATCCAGGAAGGCCGTTTCCCAGAATGTAACGCCGTCTTCAACCTGATCCCTGAATTCGTATGCATTGTCCTGCAGTTCAGGCGCAAAGAACCGGTGCCTGAAAATGGAATGGATTTCCTGTTCGGAATTATTGGTGAAGTTCCAGGTGAGCAGTGCAAAATCATACAGCCCACGCCATTCCGTTTCAAAATGCGGTGCGCTGTCGTCCCATACCGTACATAATATCTTATCGATATTTTTTTCGATTGCGATCTGGCAGAAATCATGAATGCCAAGGAAATTGGAATGATTGCGCTGAAGCAGCACATACGATTGCTGGGCCGAAGTCACCGGCATTACGTTGAGCTGATGTGCCTCATACCAGTCAACCGCTTTTTTATTTCCCAACACTCCCGGTGTTTCATAATTCCATCTCGCATATATGCAACCGCGCGGAAAAAGAGAAATATTTTCATTCAGCACATGTTCATTCTTTTGCCATACTTCCTGCACTTCTCTATCACTCATGGTCGAATCATAGGTGGTCCGGTATAAGCCCGCCAGCTTGAATACCATATCGTCCCAGAAAATGGGAATGCGATGATGGGCAATGGCGAAATCGGTCACTTTCTTCAGCCAGAGCATCTGTAATTGCAGCGGTTTCATACCGGATTTCTTCGCAAGGGCCGACTTACCAATCTGCCCCACTTCATCGCCGCCGATATGCAGGTATTTTCCGAAAGGTGTCGCTGCCATCGCATCTTCATACATGGAGAACTGGAGCTCATAAGTTTTCGGGTTCAGCGGATCAAAGGCATAATCCGAAAGCATATCATCGCGCAATCCCTTATATTCCGGATGCTTCAATATAAATGAAGCATGACCAAGGCCCTGTACCAGCGGGCTTATTTCAATATTTCTCTCTTTCGCGTATTTGCTTAATTCGGCAAACTCTTCAACAGATATGGAATTAGGCGCTCCCACTGCGGCAGCCTTTCTGTAGCGCAGCTTATCTTCAAATTCAATAATAACCGTGTTGATCTTCACGGAAGCCAGCTTATCAATAACCCGGTAATAATAATACCCTGCGTCCAGGTGGGATTTCAGATCGATATGTACCGCCCGGCAGGCGATTTTCGGATAATCCGTTATGCGGCATGCAGGTATTTTCACCAACTGATCATGAGAATCTTCAAGCAGTTGATTCAGCGTTTGCAGCCCGTAGAATAAGCCGGCAGTATTTTTCGCCTGTATGATAAGTTGCTTACCACTGATTTCAAGGATGTATCCTTCCCGTGAAGGAAGGTCGATATCCTTGTTTAGATACAGGATCAGCGTGCCATCTCCCACTGCTGAATTAAAAGGAACATTCAGCAGCATCTGAGGCATCACGGGCCGGCGATCCGTATTCTTCAGATAAATATTGCGGACACCTGAAAACATGATCCCTTCTCCATTCAACAGCTCTGTTTTTTGCGGAATGGGAAGCAGCCTGAAATATTTATTGAAATCATCCATATTTCCGGCCAAGCTTCTGCCGGAAAAGACAAACGCAATGATCGATATGAGGATCAGCCGCTGCATCAAATGATCTTTTCAATCATATTTTCATTTATTGAATGACCGTCTGACAGCAAAGATGCAGACGCTGTATCCAGGTATAAATCACAATCCGGATGCGTTCTTAATACACTGGCCGGATAGATATTGCTGATCTGTTGTTCCAGGCAATCTTTGACTGCCTGCGCTTTACGGCGGTCGGGAACCGAGCAGATGATATGCCTGGAGCGCATAATCTGTTTTACGGAAATGCTTATGGCCGTTGCAGGCACTTCGCTGATATCCCTGAACCAGCCTTCGCTTACCTGCTGCCTGCGGCAATCCTCATCGAGGGATTGAATGATGATGTACGGATCTTCCGTATCGAAATCGGCAGGAGGGTCATTAAAAGCAAGATGACAGTTTTCACCGATCCCGATCAGCGCCACATCGATAGGATGCTGCAAAATAAGCCTGCCCAATCTTTTACATTCCGTTTCGGGATCTGCTTCTCCGTTGATGAGATAGGCAGCTCTCAATTGCGGAACCTTTTCCAGGAACCGTTCCCTGAGATATTTCCTGAAGCTCGCATTATGCGTTTCTGAAAGGTTAATGTATTCATCGAGATGAAACAAAGACACTTTATTCCACTGCACGTCGGTTCTTCGAATAAGCTGGTTCAATGTTTCAAACTGGCTCGCCCCTGTTGCCAATAAAATATTTGCATAACCGTTCTTTTCGATCGCCTTCGCTATCAGGTCGGCAGCCGAATTTCCAGCTAAAAATCCGGCCTCTTTGGCATTGGCCCCAATAAAAACTCTCATCAAATTTTATTTTAACTATAAATAAATCACTCAGGAACTTAACAGCTGAATACCTGCAAGGCTTCAGTTTTAAGTTTTCACTTTTCATTTTTAAGTTACCGGGCTGGCAATAATCATTTAATTCCTGTCAGCGTTCCATGATCGACAGACATCACAATGGGTTGATTCCTCTTCCAGGAGCCTCTTGTAAAATCAGGAAATTTCACAGGCTTCGACTGATTGGCCACGCACCATTCGCTCAATGGCACCACCGAGCTCCACAAAGCCGCATCATATACATTGTAATCCAATGGCAAACCATTGCGCAAACAATCGATGAGTCTCCAATCCATCAGCACATCCATTCCTTCATGGCCACCGATTTCCCTTGCAAAAGGGCCTATTTTTTTTACAAATGGCAGCGTATATTTTTCTTCGAGGGTCTTAAACATTTCCTCCGATAACCAACCATCATGGCTGATGGCAATTTTGGGAGGAGCCGCATCACATTGCGCAACTGCTTTTGTGCCGCTCACCAAATACCTGCTCGACTTCGGACGCATCGTGGAAATATCGTGCTGCAGCATAATCGTTTTCCCCTTCAGCGTTTTTATTATTGAAGTGCTCATATTACCCTCGAAAGGCATGTTCACATATTTCCGGTATGAAGGATCTTGCGCGGCCAGCTCTTTTGCGATCTCATTCAGCGAAAAATCTGCGGAGCTGACAGAAACCATAAAGTCGAGATTATCACCGCGGTTAACATCCATGATCTGGCAAACCGGGCCAAGCCCATGCGTGGGATACAGATTCCCGTTGCGATGCGAATTTTCATTCAGGCGCCAGGAGCCGGGACGCTGTACCCGGTCGAACAGGCTGCGGCCGATATTATGAATATAAGCGCCCTCACCGTGTACGATCTCACCGAAAAATCCCTGGCGCATCATGTTCAGGGTGAGCAGTTCAAAAAAATCAAAACATTCATTCTCGAGCATCATGCAATGACGTTTTGTTTTTTCGGATGTTTCCACCAGTTCCCAGCACTGATCAATAGTTTGCGCGGCCGGCACTTCAACGGCAACATGTTTTCCATGATTCATGGCATACACTGCCATTGGCGTGTGCCATGCCCAGGGCGTGGCAATATAAACAAGATCAACGTCGTCACGCTCGCATAATTTCTTCCATATATTTTCATCACCGGAATAAGTGACAGGATGATGAGCCGTTCCTTTGACACTATCGAGCACGAGATTAACACGCTCCGGCTTAATATCGCAGATCGCCCGCACATCGATACCTTCAATATGTATAATCCTCGGAACGGCCTCTGATCCCCTGTTGCCCAGGCCGATATACCCGATACGCACCGTCTCAATTTTTGGAGCGGCATAATCGGCCATATTAAATATTTGCTTTCCTTTTCCGTGATCGGCGAACGGATTGGCAATAGAATTTTTTTCTGAAGAAAAACCCTTTAATGAATTTGCTGCGATACCCGTAGCCGTTAGTCCTGATAATTTTAAAAATTCCCTGCGGTCATTTCTCATAGCACGTTCAAGTTCTGCACTAATTGCAAATCAACCAAGAAACAGCGAAGAAAAATCACCGATAACGTTATCGAAAAAACACATCGGCATTTTGCAATTGTGATCTTTATTCAGCGAATCAGTTATGATCGTCTTGTGGATTCCCGCATGATCAGTTTAGAAGGGAGAATCACTTCCTGCGAAGAGAAATGTTTTTTATTGATATGCTTAATCAGCAATTCGCAACTGATCTTTCCCACTTCAAGCGCAGGCTCTTCCATTGTTGTGAGCGAGGGATTGATAATTTCTGAAATAGGGTCGTTGGTAAACCCGATAATGCCTATCTGCTTCCCTGCTTTTATTTTTTTCCTGTTCAGCGTCATTATCGCACCGACCGCTTTCCTGTCGTTCGCGGCAAACACAGCATCGGGAGCATTTTTACATTTTAATAACCGTTCCATATCCTCTTCTCCGAATTTCTGAGAGAACCCGGAATGAATGATCCATTCATCGTTGATCTTCATTTTATATTCTTTCAGCGCGGCAAGATATCCCTGCAACCTGTTTTCTGTGAATAACATTCCCGAAGGGCCGGAAATATGTGCGATCTTTTTATATCCCGATTTAACCAGGTGCTCAACAGCCTGGAACGCACCGTTAAAATCATCCTGCATAACCCGCGAGGTTTTAATACCTGATGCCACCCGGTCGAAGAATACAATCGGAATGCCATTGTCCATCACGCGCTGAAAATGATCGTTCTGATCAGACATCGAGGAAACACAGATCAGCAGGCCGTCAACATTGCTGAATGAAAGGTGTTCAAGAATTTCACGCTCGCGTTCAGGAGAATCGTTGGTCAGGTAAAGGGCCATGTTAAAACCATTCCTGAATGCAACCTCCTGGATGCCTGTGATAACGGTGGAGAAATAATAATTCGTTATAACCGGCAGAACGATGCCAATATTATTGGAGCTGTTCTTCACAAGGCCGATCGCATTGAAGTTCGGCTTATAATTCATTTCTGCGGCTTTTGCGAGAACAAGCAGGCGGGTTTCAGGATTAACATCATAAGCATTTCTCAAAGCCCTCGACACGGTGGCCACAGAAATCTTCAGCTCCCGCGCGATGTCTTTTATAGTGATAAAATGACTTTTCATGCGCACAATGTATTCAAATCCGGAATTTATCGGTTAATTTCGCTCCGCATTTAACCGAAAAACGAGCCAGATGAATCTTCACGAATACCAGGCCAAAGAGTTATTGAAAAGATACAATGTTCCTGTTCAGGAGGGCTACCCCGTAGATTCGGCGGGCGCCGCTGAGGAAGCCTACCGAAACCTGAAAGTACAGTTTGGCAGATCCACGCGGGCGGCCGCGGTAAAGGAAAGATTCGCGGTACCGAACAGCGCGGCGTTGCCGTGGGTAAGAGTGCAGAACAGATTAAAGAGATCGCCAAGAACCTGCTGGGAGGAACACTGGTAACCATCCAGACCGGTGAAGCCGGCAAGGTGGTAAATAAAGTTCTCGTGGCACAGGACGTCTATTATGAAGGCCCCAACCCCACAAAAGAATTTTACCTCTCCATTCTCCTCGACAGGGCAAAAGCCTGCAATGTGATCATGTACAGCACCGAAGGCGGTATGGACATCGAAGAAGTGGCCCATAAAACACCCGAAAGAATTTTTAAGGAATGGGTACATCCCTCCGGCGGCCTGCAACCTTTCCAGGCCAGGAAGATCGCTTTCAACCTGGGATTGAGCGGCGAGGCGCTGAAGAATTGCGTGAAATTTGTTACCAATTTATATAATGCTTACGTCGGCCTCGATTGCAGCATGCTCGAGATCAACCCGCTCTTCAAAACATCCGACGAAAAAATCATTGCAGTGGATTGTAAAATGAACCTCGACGACAATGCATTGCTCCGTCATCCGGATCTGGAAGCGTTGAGAGACATCAGCGAAGAAGACCCTACTGAGGTGGAAGCCGGAAAATATAATCTCAACTTTGTAAAGCTCGATGGCAATGTGGGCTGCATGGTAAACGGTGCGGGCCTCGCGATGGCCACCATGGATATGATCAAGCTGAACGGCGGAGAACCCGCCAACTTCCTTGATGTAGGGGGTACAGCCAATGCACAAACGGTGGAAGCAGGCTTCAGGATTATCCTGAAAGATCCTAAGGTGGAAGCCATACTCATTAATATTTTCGGTGGTATCGTGCGCTGCGACAGGGTGGCCCAGGGCGTTATCGATGCGTATCAGAAAATCGGAAATATTTCCGTACCCATCATCGTGAGATTGCAGGGCACCAATGCAGAAGAAGCCAAAAAATTAATAGAAGAAAGCGGGCTGAAAGTGCAGTCGGCCGTACTGCTGAGCGAAGCGGCGGCACTGGTAAACAAAACCCTGAAGAACAAAGCTGCCTCGAATTGATATCAACACGGTTCCATTGATATGGAATTTGAAAGAATAGCAGATAAAAAACGCCTCGATTTCATTGTCGCCTCCATCAGGAATCAAATTCCGCCTGGAGGCGAAATTTTAGATATTGGCTGTGGAAATGGCATTATCACCCGCGCCATAGGTACACTGGGTTACCAGGTACTGGGAATGGATATAAGCGAAAAAACAATTCAACAGGCCACTGCCGATAATAATTTACCGAATGTTCACTTCAAAGTAAGCGCTCCGGGTGAATGGAAAACGGAATCAGTAAAATACGATGCGGTCATTTGCAGTGAGGTGCTGGAGCACCTGGAACGCCCGGAAGAACTGCTAAAAATCATTCATCGGTCATTGAAAAATGAAGGCCTGCTGGTCGTCACCGTTCCCAATGGCATTGGTCCCCGGGAACTGCTTGTTACAAGGCCCGTTCAATACCTGCAGCGAAATAGTGGCTGGCTGTGGAAGCGGCTGAGCAAAATAAAATCTTCAATGGGCTATACCGGTGTTACTGTCCAATCCAGCGCCGACGACCTTTTCCATATCTGGTTTTTTACCCAAAAATCATTGGTACAACTCGCCACGCTGACCGGTTTCACTATTGAAACCATAAAACCTTTCCAATTTTATAGAGCAGGTTTTTCCTTTTCCCTGGTAATGAGAAAAAACCGCAGCCTCCAAAAATGGATGCGCGGGTGCCGATATCCTGCCGCTGGGTTTTACGAGCGGGTTTATGAGTATCTGGAGAAAAAAGAAGGCCACCGGAAAATAAAGCCCTTCCCGCCGGCGTTATCCAGGTTCTAAATCCCCCCTTTATGAAAAACGCCCATATCGGCTTTTTGCTGCTTACATTTGCCGCATTCGTTGTATTCTACGCTGTTATCGCCTTTCTCAGCTAACCAACCGGCCGCTCATATGGTTTCACTTCATAGATGGGGCTGAATAAATACAGTCTGCCGGTAGCCAGTTCCTGGCATTGATAACGTTTTCGCAATTTTTTTCCTTTTTTAAATACCTGGCTTCTCCCCGTTTCAAAAAGACCACCCTCACCGATCTGTTCAACCATCACTTTTCCGTCGGAGAGATCATATTTTTTCAGCGAGCGCATAAGATTCTCATCCGAACAACTGCTGGCCGGGAGATCGTGGATCGATCGTTTTAATGCATCGAGCAGATCCTGCGGAAATACATCCGTATGCATAAAATCTTTCAGCATCTCAGCATAAATATTTTTCCATTCGCGGCCATGCGGCTCCACGCGATGCCGGAATTTCATGAAAGTGACCAGGTGCGCCAGTTCATGAATCAGGGTAATTAAAAAACTATACTTGTTCAGGGAGCCGTTCACACTAATCCGGTGTGCCTGAAAGCCCGTTGCATGGCGATAATCGCCCAAAACTGATTTTCGGTCACGCGTTACCGTTAGATGAACCTTATAATGATGAAGATATTCCAGCACCTGTCCCACGGCTGCTTCAGGAATAAAACGCTTGATGGCATCGACCGGCGCCTCTTTCTTTGGCATATTTCTTCTTCCCGCCCGGCGATAACCCGGAGCTATTTAATTTTTGCATCTTCCGACCGGGTTTTCCGGGAAAGGCGCATGATAATCGAAATCTCCACAAAGGTGTACACAAAATACAAAAACATCAGCCCGAAGATGGCGCCCTTGCTTACGTTCTTCTTCGCTATCATAATATACACAATCGCAGACAGCAGGCAGATCACCATTTTCGCAAACATTCCTCCATAAATCATCCGCAGAAACGCATGCACGTTATTATTTGATAATGATCTTTTATAGAGATAAAAGGAAATGGCCGAAGCAATGAATAAAATCGTGTTGCCGGCAATCATTACCGTTTTATTCATATTCCAAAGTACCTGTAATGGGAAAAAAACCAGAAAAACAGTTACAAGAAGATAGATAACCAGAATAGGCGCGAATGCCCGGCCCGCAGTTTTGTTTTGCATTACCCTGCTGGGTTATTTATTTTATGGATGTGGGTTCCGGAACAGGCTTTAGTTCAATCCCGTTAGCCGAAGATTTCTGCGGAGTCACAGCAGTGTTCATGTGGCACTGCCCATTGAAGTTGGCACTGGTTTCCACATGCAGTTTGGAAGCATAGATATTTCCGTTCACATTGCTTCCGCCTTTCAGCTGCAATAATTCCTTCACCTTTATCGTGCCGTTAATCCGGCCCATGATATCGGCCTGCTGCCCGGTGATATCGCCTTCAACCACTCCGTTTGCACCGATCACTACTTTTGCCGTACAGTTAATATTTCCATGAAGGGTGCCATCAATGCGAATGTCGCCCGTGCTATTGATATCGCCTTTCAGCGTTGTACCGGCAGATATGATACTTGCACTGCTCTGGGGTGCTGGTGTCTCTACAGAGATCTCGGATTTAGCTTTGTTGTTGAACATAAAAAAAATTTATTCTTCTATATTTTCAGGTTTAGGAATCTCGGCTGTCGTTGTGTCGAGCTGCACGGGTGTGTTTCCCTGCAACACCGTTTTTATATTATCCAGGTATTGCTGTTTATACCTTACTGCCCGCTCCAGGGAATCGGTTTTCACCTTCAGTTCCCGTAACTCCCTGGTGGCGTTGAAATCTCCGTAACCCGGAATATACAACCTTAACGGCGTAAATACAATGAGCGCCACCGTAAGGCCGGTTAAAAGTACAAAAATGGTGCTAAGAGTGATGTACACACTCATTCGGGATAGTCTGAACGTTACCACCTCTTCGTAGGTGTCGTCGTTCATGACCACGAGCCGGTAGCGGTTCTCAAGTAGCCGTTTTAAGGTCGAATTAGTATCAAATTTGGCCATAAGGAATTTTCAGGCTAAAGATAGAAGAAAAATGGAACTTCTGCCCGCTTTGCCTCCCCGAAATCACCCCTGGAAGCAGCAGGCACCCCTCCGAAAGTAAAATAAACAGATTTAAAATAATTTTCTTGAAAATCCCAGAGGTAAAGAACCTAGTTTGCGGCGCGAATGTTCAAGGTTTTATCCAAAACATTATTCGTCCTTTTTGTCCTATGCTCCCGGGTAACCGAAGCTTCCGGCCAGCCTGTGCTCCCCTACGACCTGAAAAAGCCCGAAAAATTCGAAAACAAACCGCTCGGCGCCGAGAAATCGGCTGAGAAAAAATTCAAGGGTCCCCGCAGGTTCATCCAGAATACGGTGACCCATTATAACTGGTATTTCAACGCCAATAACAAGATCAATGAGATCGTGGAACGGGCCAAACTGGCCAATAAAGACGACTATTCAGCCCTGCTGCCCTTTTATAATTTCAGCCTCGAACGAACAGCTGCCGACAAAACCGATCTCGATTCGGTAATCTATAAAACAAACACCGGGGTATTGATTCATGACCTGCGCAACGCCTGGATAGATAATCTCTATATGCTGATGGGCAAAGCGTATTATTACCGGAACGATATGGATTCCGCGTATAAAACTTTCCAGTTCGTCAATTTTTCATTTTCTCCGAAAGATGATGGTTACGATCTGCCCATCGGCAGCAACGCTAATGAAGGCGGCAGTCCGATGTCTGTGTCGACAAAGGAAAACAACAGCCTGGTGAAGAGGGTATTCAGCACGCCGCCGAGCCGCAACGAAGCGCTTATCTGGCAGATCAAAACGTATATTGAAAAAGGCTCCATGCCCGAAGCGGCCAGCCTGATCCAGACACTGAGAAATGACCCCGTATTTCCCGAACGCCTGCAAAACGATCTTAATGAAGTGCAGGCACATTGGTTTTATAATGAAAAAAATTACGACAGCGCCGCATTTTATTTAGAAAGAGCATTGGGCAATGCCTCCGGCAACGGCGAGACCTCCCGTTGGGAATATCTTATCGCGCAGTTGTATGAGCTTGCCAAACAACCCTCCAGGGCAACCGTGTTTTATGAACGTGCCATCAGGCACACCCTCGACCCGGTACTGGAAGTATACGCCCGCCTGAATGCTATCCGCCAGAATTCTTCCGATTCGGCCTCCATCAAAAAAAACATCGAGCAGCTGCAGAAAATGGGTCGCAAAGACAGGTATTCCAAATACCGGGATATTGTTTATTACACCGCTGCACAGATAGAGTTGCAGAGAAATAATATTCCAGGGGCCCGTGAGATGCTGTTAAAATCAACCGCCGCATCGGCCACTAACCTGAATCCTGCACAACGCACGCGATCTTTCCTGTTACTCGGTGACCTTTCGTTTCAGCAAAAAATGTATGCCGACGCCAAAAGCTTCTATGATTCGGTGAACAACAATGATCCGGGCATTCCCGACGTGCCGGCTTTTGAAAAAAGAAAGGAAACGCTCACCCGGATCGTGCTGCGCAACAATATTATTCAACGACAGGACAGCCTGCAACACCTGGCCGCAATGAAACCCGCAGAGCGCGAAGCCCTATTGAAAAAAATGGCTCGCCAGCTGCGAAGAAAGCAGGGATTACAGGAAGAAGAACCCGGTTTCGTTAACACCGCAGTGGGCCTCAGCCAGCAGAATCAGGCGGCGCCGGATCTTTTTGGTGATAACGCCAATAAAAATGAATGGTATTTCACCAATGCTTCCCTAAAATCAAAAGGCCTCAGCGCGTTCAAGCAAACCTGGGGCAACCGCCCGAATGTAGACAACTGGAGAAGGCTTGCAGAGGTGAATAACACAGCAGCCGCAGCCAAAGAAAATAATGGTACCGATGACGGGCAAAATAGTGAAGGAGGGAATGCCATCACATACGAGTCGCTGCTAAAAAATATTCCGCTCGATCCAAAACAGCTTGCCCTGTCGCAGGATTCGGTTGAAAATGCCATGCTCGATCTCGGAGAAATTTATATCAACGACCTCGAAGAATATCCTGCCGCCATTGATACGCTCGAAAAATATTGCGATAAATTTCCCTACAGCAGCCGAAAACCTGAAGCATTATATTACCTGTATTATGCTTATATGAAAACAGGTAAGGAAGCGAAAGCGAAAACCATACTGGAGGAACTCGATCAGAAGTATTCCGGAACGCATTACCAGCAACAGGTACATAATGCAGCAACAGGCGATGGCGACCGCGCGATGAAGAGCATGACCAAAGCCTATGAAAACGTTTATAATCTTTTTATCGAAGGCAATTTCGCAGAAGCACTGAACCAGAAAAAATTAAACGACAGCATTTTTGGATCGGGCTACTGGACCCCGCAATTGTTATACATCGAATCGGTATATTTCCTGCATGCAAGAGAAGACAGCATGGCCCGGAAAACACTAAACAGTATAATTGACCTGTATCCCGATAAACCGATGGCCCTAAAAGCTAAAAATATCCTGGAAGTATTGGGACGGCGAAAAGAAATCGAGGACTATCTCACCAGGCTGGAAATAAAACGCGTGGAAGATACAATAGCAGCTGAATCTCCGGTGACGGTAGCGGCCAAACCGAAAGTGGGAACACCTTTGCAACAGGATACCACCCGCCTGCTGCCTAAGAAGATGAGTCTTGCCGACTCCCTTTCCAAACTGGAAAAACCAGTAGTGAAAGCCCCGCCCCCTTCTGCACTGAAGATGGATACCGCAAAGGCAGAACCGGCAAGCGTTTACGACTTCCGGGTGGAAGCGCCACACAGTGTTGTGGTGGTGCTGACCCGGGTAGATCCCGTGTATGTCTCTGAGTCGAGGAACGCCTTTAACAGGTACAATATGGAGAAATACTACAACACCAAAATCGATATCAATAACGTATCGCTCAACGATTCGGTGAAGCTGGTAGTGATGTCGGGCTTCGACGATGCGGCAGTGGCCCGGGAGTATATGCAGAAAATACAAAGCATTGCCGCCACGCAGATTGTCCCCTGGCTGCCCGCAGCAAAATATTCGTTTATCCTGATCAGTAATTCCAACATCGAAGTGTTAAAAAAGCGCCAGGACCTGGATGAATATCGTAAGTTCCAGGAAAAATATTTTCCGAAGCGCTAACTTCATTGAATTTCATAAATTGTAATGAAGGGCTATCTTCCTTTTGAATGGCTCTCAAAAAAATAACAAACCAGTAACTATGTCCCGCGCTGTTTCAATTTTCTGGAAAGTTTTCTTCGGTGGACTGGCCGCACTGATTCTTTTATTGATCCTGATCGACGTGGGCGCGCTCGGCAAAATGCCATCGCTGGCGCAGCTGGAAAATCCATCCATTACGTTGGCATCGGAAGTATATGGCGATGACGGCACCAGCCTTGGAAAATATTTCAAGGAGAAAGGGAACCGCAGCAACGTTCAGTATAAAGATATTTCGCGATATGTCATCAATGCTCTTGTTGCTACAGAAGATGAACGCTTCTACGACCATTCCGGCATCGACGGCAAAGCCGTAATGCGCGCCATCGTGCTGGTTGGCAGACAGGGTGGCGGCAGCACTATCACCCAGCAGCTCGCGCTCAACATGTTTTCCGAAAGAGCGGCCAACCCCATCTCAAGAACATTGCAGAAACTGAAAGAATGGATCATCGCGGTGAAGCTCGAACGCAATTTTACCAAGCAGGAAATACTCGCGCTGTATCTCAATACCGTTTCATTCAGCGATAATGTATATGGCATCCGCAATGCGGCGAGAACATTTTTTTCCAAGGAGCCGGACAGGCTCGACGTGGAAGAATCCGCCGTGTTAATAGGTATGCTCAAAGCAACAGGCACCTATAACCCGCGAACAAACTATAAGGCCTCGTTCGACAGGAGAAATACGGTAATCGATCAACTCGTTCGGAATAATTATCTCCCCGCAGATAAAGCAACAGAAATAAAAAAATCCCCGATACGGTTAAACTATAAAAAGCTCGATCAGAATAATGGCATTGCTCCCTATTTCCTGGATGTGCTTCGTGATGATGTAAAGAGATGGTGCAACGATCATGAAAAGCCCGGCGGGGGTCATTACGACATTTATCAGGATGGTTTGCGAATATATACTACGATAAACCCACGCATGCAATTGTACGCGGAGGAAGCCGTTGCAAGAAATCTTCCCTTCCTGCAGAAGGCGATGAGCGCACAGAAAAGCATTAAGACTGATGCCGTATGGAAGGGGCACGATAATGTACTGGAAGCCGCCATGAAAGCCAGCGACCGGTGGAAAAATTTAAAAGAAGATAATGTAAGCGAAGCCGACATCCGCAAATCTTTCACCCAGAAAACACCGATGAAGGTTTTTGCCTGGAATGCAAACCGCGAAACGGATACATTACTCACTCCGATCGATTCCATAAAATATTATCGTGAAATGCTGCAAACCGCATTCATGGTGATGGACCCGCTGTCAGGACAGGTAAAAGCCTGGGTTGGCGGTATCGATTTCAAAAATTATAAATACGATCACGTAAATATCCGGACCAAGCGGCAGGTAGGTTCGGCTATCAAACCATTCCTCTACGCGCTGGCTATGGAAGAATTTGGGTTTACTCCCGAAACCCAATGTGAGGCTACTGCACAATATTTCCCGGGCTCAGGATGGGTGCCGGCAAAAAACACCGGGCGTACCGGCACACGAAGTATGGCCTCGGGACTTGCATGGTCGATCAATGAAGTGGCGGCTTATCTTATCAAACAGACCACCCCTCAACGCTTTGCCGACTTTGTCAGTAATATTCTGCCTACGAAAATCCAGCCCTATCCTTCAATAGCATTGGGCACCTGCGATCTTTCTTTGTATGAAATGATGTGGGGATATTCCATGTTTCCCGGTGGAGGATTTACCACAAAACCATTGTACATGACCCGTATTGAAGATAAAAACGGGAATGTAATCGCCCGATTCGATACGCAGCGGAAAGAAGTGCTCAGCCAGGCCACGGCCTATACTATGGCCAGGATGATGCAGGGACCTGTCGATGTGGGAACAGCTGCCGGATTGCGCTCACGGTTAGGAGTAGCCGAAATGGGCGGCAAGACCGGAACTACCAATGATAACTCTGATGCGTGGTTTTTCGGATATACGCCACAGCTATCTGCCGGTGTATGGATTGGCTGCGACAACCGTTTTATCCGGCTCGATGGCAACCTGGGTATGGGAGGACAGGCAGCGCGCCCTATCTGGGAATATTTTTTCAAAAAAGCATTTGAAGATAAAACGCTGGGCCTCGATAAACAGGCAAAATTTGTTCAGCCTGAAAATGTGAAGAGCGAGATGATGTATGATTATATGAACATCCAGGACCAGTCGCCGCCGCCGGGCGCCGAAGGAAGCGAAAATAACAGCGCCGACGATTACCTGGGAACGCCCGACGATAATAATGTTCCTTTGGAATCGCAGCAATCGCTCGAAGAACAAAAAGTATTAAAAGAAGCAGAAGGAAAAAAGACCGCTCCTGCGGCAACTCCGCCACCCGCCAAAACTGACAATGATCAAAAAAAAAAGAAGGGTTTTTTTAGACGGCTATTTGGAAAGAAAGAGTGAACGTGTGTGAATACGGATATGGTATTCAGGGGCAATTAAACCAACAGTTTTGTTAATGCAAAATCACATATTACAATCTCTGAATCAAATTCGAGATAAGCCACTGTATATTTTTTGCGAAAAGTAGCACATCTGTAAGTTAATTGTCTCCACGGTATATATCCGCAAGGACGATGCAGTAGTTGAGAATCAGCAAGTTTTTCGAAAAAACCAAATGCCTCGTCTATAAATTTTTTAGCCGTTTCCGGCAATCCCTTACTTACAATAAAATATGAAATACCGGCGACAGCATCGACGGCTGTATTGAGTATTGTTACTTTTCTTTGGCCCATTTATCAATTAGATTGTAAGCGAGTTTTTTACCTTCCTGTAGTGACAATTTCTTCGATGAAGGAGTTTTTCTGGCAGCTTTAGTGACCAGTTGTTCATACTGTTTTTTCGGAATAACTACATATGATTTTTTATCTATAGTCAATGTATTCATAACGCACTGTTTATACGAATTTACGAAAAATAATAAACTTCCATAATAACGTCACGAGGTATGCATGGATGTTTTTTTCCAGTAATAAACATTATAGAGATAACAGGGGATTAATATACAATAGGCTATTTGCGGATTGAAATATTGACCAATCCATCCATATAACAATGGCAAAATAGCTCCTCCGGCAATTCCCATAATCAGCACTGCGGATGCCCGGTTAAGTGCTTTTCCCCCGAGCCCGCGCAAAGCCTGGGGCCAGATAGCGGGCCATAGCAACGCATTGGCAACACCCAGAAAAGCAACCGCGCCGACAGAAGAGAGACCCGGTAAAAAAATAATTAGTACTGCAATCGTCAATCCGAGAAAGCTGGATACCAGGAAAGCCTTTTCCTGTGCCAGATACCTGGGTATGGCAAACGCACCGAAAAAATACCCGGTCATCATACCCGTTAAAGTGTAAGCCGTAAGACTTTTGGCTTTATCCAGTGGCAGCCCCTGGTATAAACCATAATTGCTAATCGTATCACCTGCTATGACCTCTACGCCTACCGTTGCAAAAATGGCCAGGAACCCTAAATACAGGTTTTTTTTCTGCGAAGAAGAAAGCCGAAGCTCCGGTGCAGTGGCAATTTCTTTTGGTGGCACCTGCAATTCAGGTAAATGAACATACCTGATAAGAAGTGCCAGCAGCAACAATGCTATTCCCATTATCGTATAAGGCAGAATGACCGTTTCAGCTAGCCGATCGAGCCGGGTTACTCTTGCAGTTGAAGACAGGTGCCGAAGTTCTTCCATCAGGCCATTGCCATCTTTAAGAATGATCGCGCCCAGGATAAGCGGAGCAAGAATGCCGGCGAATTTATTACAAAGGCCCATGATACTGATTCGCTTTGCTGCGCTCTGTGGAGGTCCGAGCAAAGTGATATAGGGATTAACTGCTGTTTGAATAAGCGTGAGCCCTGCGCCCACAACAAACAATCCCAACAGGAAAGGACCATACGCACGCTGATAAGCAGCCGGAATAAATAAAAAACAACCGGCAGCTATCGCCACCAATCCCAGCTGCATCCCACGTATCATTCCTGTATATTGCAAAATTCTGCCCGAAGGAAGCGCCATTACCGTATAAGAAATATAAAAGGCGAACGTAACAAGGTAAGCCTGCCACTCCTGTAGCTCACATACAATTTTAAGATATGGCACTAATATTCCATTCAGCCAGGTAACAAAGCCAAAAATGAAAAAGAAGCCACCGATAACAATAATCTGCCTGCTATAATTACCAGCGTGGCCTTTCTTTATTTTTCCTTCGGAATAGGTGAGCAGATCAGACATCTTGCAGTTTTTTTAATGCGGCAGTAACACTCCCAGTTTCCAGCAGCATCTTTTTCGCATATCCATAATCGTGAATATTTCCTTTTTTCATGAGCATTTTCACACCCCGGTCAATCAGTTTCACATTACTGATTTCCATATTTACCATGCAGTTGTCCTCCACCCGGCCCAGGCCGATCATCACCGCCGTAGAGATCGTATTCAATACTAATTTCTGAGCGGTACCGCTTTTCATACGCGTACTTCCCGTAATAAATTCAGGTCCTGTAATCACTTCCACCGGGTAATCTGCCTGCTGTGCAACAGGGCTTTGAGGATTACAAACAATGCATCCCGTTACAATTTTGCGCTTTCGTGCTTCCTTTAATGCACCTGCCACGTAAGGGGTTGTTCCACTGGCCGCAATTCCGATAACCACGTCTTTTTCCGTGATTGAATATTTTTGCAGATCGGCCCAGCCCTGCGTTTCACTGTCTTCCGCATCTTCAATACCAAACCGAAGCGCAATGTCACCGCCGGCCATGACGCCTGTCACCAGGCCTGCCGGTACGCCAAAAGTGGGCGGACATTCACTGGCATCCAGCACGCCTAATCGGCCACTGGTGCCCGCCCCGATATAAAACAAACGTCCGCCTTCTTTTAATTTCTCAGTAACAACATGTACAAGTTTTACAATTTGTGGCAGTACTTTTTTTACGGAGAGAGCTACCGTTTGGTCTTCCTGATTAATGCTTTCAACAATTTCATCAACCGTCATTTTTTCCAAATGGCGGTATGAAGAAGGCATTTCTGTTATTTTTTGTTTTTCCATGTAAGAATATTTTTCACACTGATTAAAGAGACTGTTAAGTCTCGTTGCGCCATAATTCTTTCAGCAGCGTAACGGCTTTTTCCCGGATAATTCTTTCCGCATCCTGTTCCAGAAAAGACCATGTACCCGGTCCGGTTTCATATCCTCCTTCCGAAAAAACATGCTCCGGCGGAATATATCCCACATAATTTTCTGAATAACCGGCTACCCAGGTAATGGGAAAAGGTGACTGCATTTCTATCGCGAGACCTGTTTCAGCAAACGGTTCGCCGGGTAAAAAAATAATAGCCAACTGTCCGATTCGGATACCGGTGAGACGTACGGTACAGCGTTCCCGCGCAGCAACCCGTTCGGGAAAACGCGTGTGCAGCTCAAATTCATCACGAATAAAACAAAGCGGCAGGCAATTCATTTGCTGCTTTCGCGTAAATGCAGAATCAGCTATTGCGGCGATGGCAGCTCCATGTGCATGAGCATAGTAAGATCCGTTGGAAACAGTAGGCGGATTAATATCCGCTGCCGCACCATTAAGATAAAATCCCATTCCATTCGTTTCTGTATCATCAATAATTCGACAGCATTCGCCCGGAAAATCGGGAGAAACATGCTTCATGCACATTTCATGAACGGGGTGACAACTGCCCCAAACGATCGTGGCCACTATTTTTTCATGCGGGCCGGTAAGCCAGATACACCTGATCCGCCGGTCGATGGGACCACGTTGAAAAAGTTCATCAGGTATGGGCTGTAAAGAATCGGAGATCACCATGCCCGAAGCGGTCGGCACTCTTCGCTGCAGGGAATATCCCTGCAACGCTGCGTCGCCGGCTGCAATGCTCACGGGTTGCATATTATTTAATGCATCACGAATAGCATCCGCAATCCGGTGTTCTGCCTGGTGAAGCCATTGCCGGTAAGGTCCTGTGGTATACAGATTGGAAAGAGCGGCCGATTCCGGCGCATTATGCGTATGCGTACAGGAAAAAATAATATTTTCTGCCCGCAGATGATCCCCTGAAATCGACCGCTTAAATCGCTCCCAGCCAAAAACAGCTTTTTCATGAACTCCCAGCAGATCGGCCGAAACCAGCGCGATTGTACAATTTCCTGATCGCAGTGTGATAACTCTCGCCAGCAATGGCATCCGGACAGATGCAAACGATTCCCATCTTGCTTCAACCGACGACATGAGCAATCCCACTTCAAGCGGTGGAGTAATATCTGTTTTAGCAGCACCTGCCAATACTAGTTCTTCGTTTCTATCGGTCATGAATAAACGCTGTTTAGGTTTATCGAACGCTGTTGAGAGTTCTCCCCTGCCGTGGAGCTTTTCCCACTGAAGTCTTCTGTCTTTTCACCCATGTGAGGGCCTGTTGCCAGAAAGCATCGTATCCTTTCCAAAGCTCAAAATTGATTCCCCAGTGCGGAGCCGGATCTGACATATACGTAAAGGTGCGGCCCTTGCCATATTCACCTGCTACCACCAGCGGATGCCCGGTTTCTTTAATGCGCACCAGCACTTCGGCTTCGGGTTTGGCCGTCACCTCATTGTAACCAAAAATGGGAGGAAAAGATTTCCAGGGCAGACCTTTTACCACGGGATGATCAGGATTAAGAACCTCAGCGGTAAATCCCTCCGACGATTCTACCAGGTCTTCTACATGCAGGCAGTTGACCGGTAATACATCCGCAAATGAACTGCGGCCCCAGCCTCCTTTTCCCATTACCCCGCTGAAGGAAAGCCATCCCCCTAATAACATCAAACCACCGCCACCCGCAACCCATTCCTTCGTAAGCCGCAGCCTGTCCGGGAAGGTTATCACTTTTTTTTCTCTGCGGGCACGGTCAAAAAAGCTGGGATAAAGATGAAAACAGCGGGCCTCCACATCACTGATCACAACGGCCTCCGACTGATCGAGATATTCTTCCAGTTTGCCGGGCTCTAAACGATATAAATCCCAATTTGCCAGCGTAACCGAATCGACAAGTGGGTTAAAAGCTTCCACAAGCCTTTTTCCATAAAAATAGAGATCGGCATCTTTTGTTTCGGTACCAAAGGGACTTTCGATAAATACAGGACCAACGCTGAATACCCAGTCTCCTAAATAGAGTATACGTTCACGTGCTGTTGCTGTTTTTTTGCTCATTTTCTGTTTTTTTATTTTGAAGAATATAGCGGGAATCACTTCTTTTCAGGGAGCAGGTTCATCGCCTGCGCGGACAGATAGAAATTGCAGGTATTTTTTAGACGATTTTGAAAAGATGATAAATAATATAACGGACAGGCATAGCTGCAATACTGCCGGAATATAGCGGCCAAACCAGGCTTCTGTAAGGCTTGTAATCATTAGTGCGGTGGCCGCTGCACCAGCGATGGCGATAAATATTCCGCGCAATATGGGGCGCGAAGGAATTTCACCCGCCACCTGCCTGTGCGCTGTATTGTATTTATTCCACCAGCCCAGCGGCAATGCCCTGTTGTAGAAAGATTGCAGAAGATAAGGGGGATCAGGTTTCGTCAACAACGCTACGGTTACCCAAAGCAACGTAGTGAGGCCCATTACCAATAACGTTTGCCAATACCAGGGAATAGCGAAAGTTTCCGGAGCCAGAACGCCTAATGAAGCGAGTGCGCGGGGCAGCAGCACCACGATGCAGAATATTGCCGCACCGCCAAATGAAGCTGCAAGGCGCGCAGCACTGTTGAAACGCTGCCACCACCATTGTGCCCAGTTGGCCGGCAGTTCGGCTGCACTAAGCTGCAACATAAATATGGCCACGTCCATAATGATGCGGACATTGAAGACAACGAGAACAGAAAGGATCACGATAAGGATCATCGCCGATTTTCCCATCCACAGATAATGCTTTTCGGTGCCCCGTGGATGAACCCATTTCCTGTAAATGTCACTAACAAGCACCTGGCTGCCGAAGCTGAGATTATCGGCCACTACCGACATCGTTGCCGCCATCATCGCTGCTGCCATTAAACCGATTGCACCCGCGGGAAGCAGTGTTTTCATCAGCCTACCATAAACCAGTTCCCTATCGGCATTTACACCCCGGAGCTCGGGCCAGAGCGCCGCGGCACTGATGCTGGGAAGCGTTACCAGCAGCAGGAGCAGAAACATGCTCAGCGCTGCAATAACATACATAGTCAGCGCTTCCGAAGGCGTGCGGGTAGACAGGATACGCTGCCCTTCCATAGCCCCACCCACCGGCGCAGCATCACCGCCATAGCCGATACTCTGGCCCGCCAGCCACGCAAGTGCAGCGGGCAGGGGAAAAACCGCGTGTTTAACCGGTGGAATAATATCCAGTATTTCGGGTGCCGTATCATGATAGTGCAGCATCAGGCTGTTGGCCATTGCAGTAAATCCGCCAAAATGTTGAACAGTAAGTATGGCCAGCATCAGCGTGCCGGCGAAGAAAATACTCATCTGAATAAAATTCGAGATCACTACACCGCGATATCCCGACAGGAATACATAGATAATGGCGACCGGTAAAATAAGCGCCAGCGTCTGCATATTGGTAAGGTGAAGAACAGGGTTCATAATCTTACAGGCTGCCAGCAGGGTAATACCTGTCCATGCAGGCATGGCAATCAAAGATGTTCTAACAGCAATCCATAAGCGCATGGCGGCTGCCGTTTTTGGAGTAAACCGGAGATCGTAAAATTCAAGGCTCGTGAACAGGTTCAGTCTTCGCCAGAACACTGCAAACAGCACACCACCCAAAAACAGCGCCAGTCCAAACCTGCTCAGATACCACCACGAAATAAAAGCACCCGATACAACGGCCAGCCCGCCATAACCTGTAGCAGCATCTGGGCTCACCAATGCAGCAGCATACGAAATGCCATTTAACCAGCCCGGTATTTTACGTCCTCCAAGAAAAAAGGTTTCCATGTTTTTACCGGCCGATCTGCGATACCACCAGGCGAGGCACAGCATTGCAACGAGGTACACACTTACTATTACGAAATCAATATTCATGAAAATGATTGAACAGGTCAGCAAAAAACTTACTAAAGCCGGTGGCGTCTTCAGTAATTAATAATTATTTCAGGCTTATTAAAGAAGCCTTTCTATTAAAAAGACAAGGTGGACTTGTCGATATATATTCCATGTTGCGCCCATCGCCGGATCATATGATCCATCGACCGGGCAAATCGTTGAAAATCTTTTTGAGATGCCGCTGTCCATCCCGTTTCGGCATAAGCCGCGAGACGTGGAAATACCTGTTGATTCATACGTTCGATCGTCGGTATCCATTCACCCCACATCTGGCATCCCAGGCCTAATATTTTATCCTGATAGGTAATGTTCATACCCTGCGGCACGGGTTCAAAATTATATGCTTTCTCCAGTGGTATACTCTTATAGCTGTAGTCGAGGTAGGTGAACTGATGATAAGAATTCACCACGTCATGGCCGGCTTTTACCGCCTGTTCGATCAGTTCCGTATCGCCTTTCCAGAAATGAATAATCGTTGACGGTGATAAGGCAGCGCTGATCTTCGTGTCCGCACTATCATTGTAATCGTGCAGCTTGCCACCCATGATATCATTCCATCCCATCATGCGGGCTCCGTTTGCGGAAATAAATGCAGACATATAATTAGTAAACCAGATCTGCAGATCTGCAGGTGATTGCAATGCATTTTCCCGCATGAAAGCGTTCACCTGTTTTGACGCTTTCCATTGATCGAATTTCACTTCATCACCACCTATATGCACAATGCCCGAAGGAAATAGAGAAATCACCTCTTTTACGACATTCTTCAGAAAATCAATAACCTTTTTATCTGCTACATTAAACACATCATAAAAAACACCGAATTTCTCAGGCACTTCGATTTTTTCACCCGTTACGCCCAGCCATGGATAGGCGGCGATGGCAGCACTGGCATGTCCCGGCATTTCTATTTCGGGAATTATTTCGATATGCCGTTCGGCAGCATAGTGCACTAATTCGCGGATTTGTTCCTGCGAATAAAATCCCTCCTGTGGAATATGGTCGGTCGTATCAGATCCCTGTACCTGCGTACCGTTACGCTTACCGCCGATCGCTGTCAGCAACGGGTATTGTTTTATTTCAATGCGCCATCCCTGGTCATCGGTCAGATGCCATTGAAAGCGGTTCATTTTTAAAGCAGCCATTTCATCAAGCAATCGTTTTACAACTGTCGCCCCTTTGAAATTTCTTGCCTCATCCAGCAGGAATGACCGCCATGCAAAACGCGGTTTGTCGTTTATGTCTATACACGGAACAATATATTGCTGCCCGTTTTTTTCGATCAGCTGTAACAGGGATTGAATGCCATAAAAGATGCCCGCGGAGGTGGCCGCCGAAACGACCACCTTCTTTCCGTCCACGGACAGTTCATAGCCATCCGCTCCCATCGCTGCGGCCCTGGCATTATCAGTTATCAGGCGGATCATACTTTTCCCTGGCTTTTCCACCTGCCGGCAAACGATCCCGAATTCTGTATAAAACGCTTTTTTAATATATTGAAATTCATTTTCGCAATCACCGTGAACATAACAGTCAAGTGAAGCAGGAAGAATAAAATTTCCTTTCTTCAGTATGACCTGTTCCGGCTGTGGAATAATGGAAACCCTATCCGCATATACCAGTACCGGCAAAAAGATAAAAGCAAATACAAATAATCTTTTCATAATTAATATGAATATTATTTCGGACCTGTGCATTTATGGTGCAGCGTTACCGAACATTAATTGAACGGTTTCCGGCATAAACCTGTTAATCTCCGATGAGCTGGTCGACTCCCAATAGCTGCTATGATTTTCAAGCAATGACAGCGTCACCACAATCCATGTTTGTGACCAGCCCGCCAGCGTGGACCATACGCCCCAACCTGCATCAGCATTGGAGGCCCAGTAATCCCAGCGGCCATAATCGAAACCACGGAACCATGCACCGTCAACATCCGGGTGTTTTTTGCTTTTTACCTGGATACGGATCAAATAGTCGGAAAGCTTTTTTGCTGCATCCGCATATCTTTTATTTCCCGTTGCGCGTGCCGCTTCATTAAGGCCAAAAAAAGCAAAATTGTTTGTGTATAGCTGGTCGGTAACTTTATCGCCGTTATGTGAAATTAATGTTGCTTCAAATTCACCATAGGATTTATTCGATTTTGTACGCCCCGACATTCCCTCGCCATTGCCAAATTCTTCCCGGATGGCTCCGCAGGAATCCTGTCTCTTTAACAAGTCAGTGACTACAATATCCAGCCACCGGCGATGTTCCCCGGTGTCATCCACTCTCACCAGCCATGCCAGGGGAAGCACCATCCGGGCGCGGTCCAGCTGCATACTGATCACCCAGTTCCATTTGGCGGGATAGGCTTCCATTGTCAGGCGGAGGGCCCGCTCTGCTTTTTCGAGCAAAGGGCGATATTTTGTTTTATCATACAGCCACAGATAAGCGGCCCACATCCAGGCTTCAAAATTTCCGCTGGGATTTATCAGGTCTCTTTCAGAAAAATGCTTCCAGCCGTATTTTTCTATTTCATCCTGCTGAAGACTGCTTCCCAAAAAGCCTTCCTTTCCGCTCAGCCTGAAATTAGCCAGAATATTTTCTACTATTTCCTTGTCCCATCGCGATGAATTCATACTTGCAGAGGCGCCGATCATGCCCAGTACTGCCCGCGCATTATCATCGCCATAAAATATATGCGGGTGGGTTAATGACCAGCCTAACAATCCAAACACCGCGCTGTCCTTATTATTCCTCGGCCCGCCGCGCAGCCCGGAATTATAAAAAATAAAATCCCCGAGATTTTTTGAAACCTTAAAATATTCCTTCCTGTTCAGCAATTTACCCGCTGAAGCCATTGCATAAGCCACTTCACCCTGTACATCGGAACGCAACCAATAACGGTATTGCTGTGATCCGTCATAATATACGCGGGACGCATGCCCTTCCAGCAGGCCAAGCGATCCGTCGCCATTAGGTAAACGTTGACTTACAGGAGGGCCGAAAGGGTGTGTTCCATCGCCCTGAATTTTCAGCCAGAGATCCTTCCACGATGAGTCGATAAATAATCTTGCATTGTAAAACCAGTCCACGCCCCGCGTCACGGCTTCTCTGCGCGCATTGGCAGGTAATTTCTCATTCCTGCTGTAAGATGGTTCAACATCTCTGTCCCATGATTTGAAATGAATCTCGCCTGCGCCTCCAATCCAGGTCAGCAGCTTTTCCCAAAGAACCTTCCATGATGCCGCAGGCTCATAACGTCCCGTACGGAAATTGGTCAGTTTGGTAAGGGCGATCATCCTATTGCCTTTTTGAAAAAGCAATGGATAGGTTTTCACATCATCAACACCATAATCAGCTTTATCGAATCCCGCCACCTTCGCCAGCACCAATAAAGGTTGTTTCACCGATATGGGGATCACATGACAATCATTAATCCCCAGCAGCGACATTTTTTCCAATTGTTTACCGAATTTATCGGTAGTGACAACCGCCCGTTCGAGTGTGCCGACAAAAACAGCTGTGTCATTATTTATTTCTTCCAGCGAGTCCGGGTACTCGATATACAATCGCAATTTTTTTTCTGCTGCTCTTTCCAGGTCTGCCGGAGAAATTGCCAGGCGCTTAGCCGGGTATTCATCTGCCGTGATGATAAGGCCGGTGCCTGCAGTTGCATTGGCAACTGCAAGCGACACGTTTGTATAATGCTTAAAAGGAATTCCTTCTTTTTTCAACTGCCGGAACAGATCATTCGTTGAACTTCCGCAGAACGCAATTACCGGTCTGGGAGGATTTGCCGATGCCAGTAAAATCAATACACCTATGCAAAAAACGGAAACAAATAAACGCTTTACTTTTTGCATATCAATTAATTATACCCCGGGTTTTGATTAAGCGCCGGATTAATGGTCAGTTCATTGGTGGGCAATGGCAGCAGGTAATTCTTTGCAGGATCAAATTGCCATCCATGCGCCGCTGCTGAGTTCAGATAAGGAAATATATATCCATCGGCATTTACCGGTATGTTGGAAAGCGGTGGATCGAAAAATTTATCTTCAAACTGGTGATATTTCGCACCCAGCAATGGCGCCTTGATCTGGCTGGTGGCCGCCCAGCGCATCAGGTCATCAAAACGAAAGCTCTCGCATGCCAGTTCCACTCTTCTTTCGCGGCGAATTTCATTGAGCAACGGAGACAGATCAGGAAAGTCCCATTTCGAATCAGTAAATCCTACGGCTACGGACAAATGAGGCATTCCCACCCTGTCACGCAATAAGTTAATCGTGTTATCGAGCACATCCTGCGTGCAGGTGCCAAGCTCTGCGCGGGCCTCCGCATCAATCAACAACACCTCTGCATAGCGGAACAAAATACTTGCAGTGGTGGCGCCTACCCCACTGGCGCCGCCGCCGCCTTGCGCTTCTACATTCGGTGCAGTGCCCTTATACAGTTGGTATCCTGTTGTGTTACGGGCATCTGCAGTCCTGTTAATATCGGGCTCAGTGAATTTGCTGATCGTATCGCCATTCTGTATCACCCTTGCATATCCGCGCACATAAATAGTCTGGCCCAGCCGCGGATCCCTGTTCTTCACCACCCGCGCAATGGAATCATCGCCCAGGTACAAAGGGCTCACTGATATCGGTGTTCCATCCGAGCATAAATAATCATCGACAAGATTTTTCGACACACCGGTATTGCCGCCCTGGAGCCTCAGGTATGCCTGACCGTTATGCGTCAACCCGAGTGAAAGATCATATTTCCGCCACAGGATCACTTCTTTATTTCCCGAGAGATCCAACTGGTTAAATAATTTCCAGTAATCCCATTTTGGATCACTGCCGCCGGATATGCTGTAATAATCGCTGCTCATTATCTGCTCTGCTGCCGATGCCGCCTGCTGAAAGTATTTAGCATAATCGGGATTGGTTACGCCGAAAGGTGTGCCGTTATGATATTTTTCCCAGCTGCCTTCATAAAGCGCTACCCGTGCTTTAAATATCAGGGCAACATCTTTATGAATGCGTTGCGGCTGGCTTTTTGTTACAGGATCGAGCAGGCTTGCTGCATGATCTAAATCGGCCAGGATGGAATCGGCAATGATATTCCTCGATAACCGGGGAGCGTACAATTCTTCAGAGTTGGTGCCCTGAGGAGCACTGTACCATGGCAGATCTCCAAACTTTTTCATAAGGTTGAAGTAAAACCATGCCCGCCAGAAATACATTTCACCGATATAGGTGCTCACATCAGACATTGATTCTTTAGTAACCTGGTAATTGGACAGGAAATAATTCACGCTTCTGATATTGCTCCAATTCCATCCGCCTCCACTACCGGGAACAACCAGTGTTCCTGCAAGCTGCTGGTTATAATCAAAACTTCCATACACCATATTATCCGAAGCATTGTCGCCAAAAAAGACATCAAGGAACTGCGGAAACTGTACGTAATATTGATTGGCATACAATTCCATTTCCTTTTTTGAAAAAGACATCTCTTTATCTGTGATCGAATCGAGCGGGGGCCTGTCCAGGAATTTCTTACAGGAGGTTGTTGCAATGATAAACAGGATCAGTATATATATTAATTTATTCTTAGTCATCTCAATAAATTTTTTACGGTTAAAATTCCACGTTCAGACCAACGGTAGCGGTTTTCATCAGCGGGTATATCTTGCCCGAGCCATATCTTCCGTCTGTCACTTCCGGATCGAAATTGCTGTTCACTTTCGAGAAGGTCAACAGGTTTTCGCCGCTTACAAACAACCTGATCCGCTGAATATGTATTTTCGGAATCAATCGTTGGGGGAGGCTGTAACCCAATTGTATATTTTTCAACCGCGCATAGGCCAGGTTTTGCAGATACCGGGAAGAAATAGCCCTGTTCTTAAGAATTTCACCGGTGTTATAGGGTCGCGGCCAGTAAGCATTTGTATGTTCCGGGGTCCAGTAATCCAATGTATTTTTCCAGACAGCTGATCCGTATTCACCAAGAAGACCGTAAAAAATAGTTCCTCCCAGCCATGCATCTCTTTTTCCAACACCCTGCCAGAACATGTTGAAGTCAAATCCTTTCCAGTCAAACCCGGCATTGATACCGAAAGTGTAACGGGGTGTATTATTACCGATGACGGTGAAATCACCGCTGTTTTTAGTGGTGTAATCCCCGTAATCCACCTTACCATCTTTATTCAGATCCTGGTACAGTAAATCGCCCTTGTACCACTGGCCGCCGTAGAAGAATGACTGATCCGGCATAGACTGTAATAGCTGGTCGGTCTGAATTAATCCGCTGCTGCGCCAGCCCCATATTTCACCGATGGTGAGACCTTTGTAATAAGTGGAGAGAATATTAGTGGGGTTATTATATTTCGTCACTTTCGCTTTATAGTCTGACAATACAAGCGAAACATGATAATCGAAATGTGGTCCCACTTTATCTTTCCAGGAAACATTCAGTTCAAATCCCCTGGTAACCAGGTTGGCATTATTCATCAGTGGCACGCTGGTACCCAATGTTGCAGGCAATGCTTCAGCCGGCCCGAGCATATTTATCGTTGACCTGCTGTAAACGTCAAACGTCAGGTCGAGACGGTTTTTCAGCATGGTAACATCGAGCCCGATATCTTTGGTCCGGGCGGTTTCCCAGGTAAGATCGGAGCTTTTCAGACCCGGCATGGAAAGATAGTTGGGCCTTTGGTTATTGAGAATGTATCCCAGGTTCGTATAAATGGGAACGGGAGATAGATAAAGATAATTGGCCACCGACTGGTTGCCCAGTGAGCCATAGGAGCCTCTTATTTTAAACTGGCTCACCTCGTCTTTGAAGGGCCAGAATTCTTCTTTCGCGATATTATAGCCTGCAGATACAGAAGGGAAGAATCCAAATCGCTTGTCTGCCGGGAATTTTGAAGTTCCATCATACCGTCCGTTAAATTCAACCAGGAACTTCTCATCAAAATTATAATTCAGCCGCACGAAGGTTCCCGTGGTGGCCCAGTGGGAGATCGCATCGGAAGCGAATTGCTGCCCTGTGGCCACGCCCATGGAAGAGATGGCGTCGGTGATCAGGTCGTAGCGGGTTCCCGACAGGCTGAAGAATTTGCTCACCTCCAGTTGCTGGCCTACGAGGCCCTTGATAAAATGCCGGCCGGCACGCTTTTCATAGGAAGTATAGGCATTAAACGAATTGTATTCATTCTGCACAGCATTTTCAGCAATGGAATTCTGACCACTGCCAATATTATATTTTGTTCCGTCTATCGCATATGCATATACGAAGGCACTGTGATTGGAAGTTTTTCCGCCCTGCTGGTTGAGCGTATAATCTATATTGATTTTCCAGTTCTTCACCGGCTCCAGCTCCACGGCGCCTGTGAGCCATAGATCATTTGAAGTAGAGACGCTTCTTCCACCGGAATTGAAAAAGGGAATCGCAGAAATATTGCTCAGCTTGCCGTCGGGATTACGTACCGGCCAGATAGGCAAACGCGTACCGGCCAGGTGAAACCAGTTGCCGGTGAGATTGGCATAGGGAAAAGGATAGTCGGTTTTGCTGCTCGCGAACCGCATCCTCACATCGAACCGCATCCAACTGGTGGGCTCGGAATGAACATTGCTGGTTAAGTTCATCCTGCGGAATTTATCGTCGCCATAGCGAAGCTGGCCGCCCTGGTCCAGCAGGCCGAAAGAGGTGTAATAGGAAGTGGACTTGCCGCCGCCGCTGATGGCCAGGTCATGTTTCTGATTAAAAGAAACGGGTTTCACATATTCTCTGAACCAGTCGGTATTGCCGTTGGCATTATCATAGCTCCAGTAATTGGGAGCATTGGGATCAGGAGTAGTGACAGGCACGCTGTTGGGATCGGCCATATATCTTTTTATCCTGTCGATCTGGTCGGGGCCAAACGGGGCCGCGAGCCCGCTGTTGGTCGATGCAACATTGTAGGTCTCTGCAAATTCCAGCGAATTGGCCATCTCCGGTAACACCGTTGGCGAGCTCCATGATGCCATAGAGCCGTATGTAACCGCAATGGCATCGCCTTTTTTCCCTTTCTTCGTTGTGATCAGTATCACGCCGTAAGCTGCACGCGCGCCATATATGGCGGATGAAGCGGCGTCTTTCAAAACGGTGATGCTTTCCACATCGTTCGGGTTGATATTGTCGATCGAGCTTACGGGCACGCCATCCACCAAAAACATCGGGCCGCCTCCGTTAAGGCTGGTGGTTCCGCGAACATTAAAAGATGAAGGAGTTCCCGGTCCGCCCGGATCAGCCGTAGTGGTGATATTCAGATTTCCTATTTTTCCCTGCAGGCCCTGACCAATGTTAGTCAATGCCCTGTTGGTAACCTCCGCACCGCTCAATTGTGCCACGGCGCCTGTAAGGTTTGATTTTTTCTGAATGCCATATCCAATAAATACGATTTCGCTCAAGGCTGCTGAAACGGTTTTGACCTGGATATTGAAAAAACCCGCCTTGAAACCGGCATCATCGGTCAGCTTTATTTCCCGGGTCTCAATACTGGTGGATGTAATAACCAATATATCGTTTTCATTAACATTTTTGAGCTCAAAATAACCACCGGCATCGGAAGTGGTTCCGCGTCGAGTCCCTTTTATGGATATCGAAGCGATTACCGGTTCACCCTTTTCATTTTGAATTCGCCCCCGTATATCAGCTAAAGGTAGTAATGAAGCTATAATATCAGGCGCAGTTACAGGGATGGATGTCGGTTTGCGGCTGATGATTACATTTTTATTCTCGATATAATAGGTTAATGGCTGATCGGCAAAAATCAACTGTAGAAACTCATTCAGCTCCATCTTATTTGCGCGAACGCTTACAGACCGGCTGTTGAGCATACATTTTTCGTTATAGAAAAAATTAAATCCCGACTGTTTCTCTACAGCGTCGAGGACCTTTTCCAGGGAAACATTGCGGCCGGTGAAAGAAATAGTTTGAGAAACCCCTTTCGCAGATGCATTGAGGATGCCTGCCAGTAATAAGAGAACACTCAATTTCATCACTAACAGAGTTTGGGTTAGGCGCCGCCGCTTCGTCCAAGCAGAACGGACGCAAATTGCATGGATTTGCATACCTTTGTTTTGGTTTTGGTTGATAGATAAAATAGTCTTTCCGAGATTTATATTTATAGGTCAGCCTTAAACCGTTCACCGCCAGGCCTCCAACGCATGGCGGTTTTATTTAAGACTGACTGTTACTTAGATACTCTTATTGTTTTACCCGCTACACTGAAATGAACATCCACCGCCTCCAGGATTCTTAATACCTGCGATAAGTTCAAATCCTTTGATAGTTTTCCCTGGAAATGCAAATTCGGAACCGGCCCATAGTATACTACATCCATATCATACCATCTTGCCAATTGCCTCATCACCTCTGCAAGGCTCGAATGACTAAAATTGAAAATGCCGTTTTTCCAGGCCAGCGCTTTTTCGATATCTGCATCTTTTTGTACTTCGATGGTTTCGCCCAATTCGGCCTGCTCGCCCGGCGCCAGCAGTTTAGACGATGCACCCTTTGTAAGCCTGATGCTTCCATCTACCAGTGTTGTTTTAATATAGGGTTCGTCCGCATATGCATTTACATTAAAGCGGGTTCCCAAAACTTCTATCGAAGATTTATTATTTACTTCAACCTTAAATGGTTTATGATTGTTCTTCGACACTTCAAAATAAACTTCGCCGGTAATTTTTACATTTCTCTCATTACCGGTAAAACTGGCAGGATAAGTAATAGAGCTTTCTGCATTCAGCCATACATTCGTGCCATCGGGCAAAGCCAATTGGTACTGGCCGCCACGCGGAGTTTGCATGGTATTGATCATTACCTCTTTTTCTTTATGATTGTTTGCATTGTATGCAATCTGCCCGTCGCCTGTTTTTACGATTGAGGAATTGCCCTGCATGGCGATGGTCCCATTCACAGCCGAGTCAAGGGCCACGGCTGTTCCGTCCGACAGGATTAAGATTGCCCTGTTACCACCCGGGCGCACTTCCTTAGGCACTTTTGACACAGCCATCTCCGTTTTTTTAATATCCCGTGGCCTTGCCCAGAAGTATGCGGCTGCGATTACTCCAAGCACCACAGCGGCAACAGCCCACCTCCTCCATGTTCTTATGTACACTACCTTACCGGCTGAATCCCCGGCAGTGTTTATCTTTTCTTCCAGCATGCGCTCTTTCAGGCGCGCCAGGTTCCTTTCCCTGCGCACGGCATCTTCACTGGTAGTGAACGACCCGTCCACTGCTTTCTCATCTATCACTTTTGCCAATAACGCACGGTTATCGGGATGATCAAGCATTCGGATAAATTCTTCCTCCTGCGCCGCGGTCAGCGAATCAGTTAAATAGGCATCTATCAGCTCAGAATACAAACCACTCATGCGCGATGAATTATTGATTGGAATCGGGTATACCGTATAATACACGAAGGAAAACGCCGATACTCCCGAATTTTTAAAAAAAAATATCAGGAATGCTGAAAATGGCTTGCAATAAGTGGTTTATTGCCCGCCGGTAAGTATAAGTAGATGCTATTTGTTCTTCCCGTTTATCCGGGGCAGCCGATTAACTTTTTGGGCCCAGCAGGAGCTCAAGTTTCTCCCAGATTTCCTCATTGGCATCCTTAAAAATCATAAGGATTTTACCGGAGGGGTCCAGCAAATATTTCGTAGGAAAAACTCTTATGTTCAGTCTGTCAGTCAATTTGGGAATATCCTGATCCAGGATCTGCGTCCATTCATAATTATTCCTGTCAAGAAATGCTTTCCAGTTTTGGAATTGATCATCAGCGATCCCGACAATATTTAACCTGTCCCTGAATCGCTCATAAAAAGCCTTTAATTTGGGCATCTCCTTTACACAGGGAATGCACCAGGTACCCCAAAAATCAATTAAAGTATATTTTCCATAGGCTTGATGAAGGTCAAAACCAGTGCCATTGTAAACCAATTTGCTGGTAATGGCAGGGAACATATCCCCTACGGATAGTTCAGTGCTTTTTTCTATGCGATTTTTCCGCATTAACAGGATTTGCTGCTGGTAAATGTTATTTTCTGCGGGTGTTATCAAACTGAATAAACTATCCGCTTTAGCCGGATCTCTTTTATTCAGAACCTCGTATTCTTTCCAAACCAGGTAGGAGGATATTATTGAAGAGGGATGTTGTTTGATAAATTCCAATTCATATTCAGCAATTCCGGCACTGAGTGAATCCTCAAGGTTGACAGTGATACGGATTTTCTTTTTGTCGGTGTAATCAAGGTTTCCCAATTGGTCGGCCAGAGGATTTATTTTCCTGCTAAGTGCCGCCAGCTGCTCATTTTCCTTTGTGCCCGAAGGATAGGCATCCAAATAAGTGCTGGCAATACCGCTGATCTTTATTTTTGATCCGGGAGAAATAATAATTTCAATTGATCTCGATCTTTTGTTCGAAAAATCGAGATCAATTGAATCTCCGTCTTTAAACACTCTTCTGTACTTTGCAAATTTGTCACTGGCAGTTACGTAGCTGACAATTTGTTTTTCCTTAATCCATCCGGTATGATTGAACCGGTTATTCTTAATAATTATAGTGTCTGTGCGAAAAGAATTGTTTCCCAGGTCCCTGATAGTGCCAATTAAATTTCCATTCCCAAAATTTTCAATTTTCCCGTGAATAGTGAATGCACCGGCCTTGCTGCGCTGTTGCCCAAAGACTGAAACAGTGGAAAACGATAATACAGTAATGATAATTAAAATGTTGAGCAGATTGATCGCTCTGCGCATAATTCAATATTTGATTTGTAAAATGAATACCGCCGGTGCTTACGCAGGTCATTTCAATAATCCATCCAGCTTTTCATAAAAGCCCTCGTCCTCGCCCACATATCTGGCAAGTATCTTTCCCTTGGGGTCAACGATTATTTTAGTGGGGAAACCGGCTACACTGAATTTCAAAATATAATCCTCGTCGGGCCTGCTCAATACCTGGTGCCAGTTATATGCTGTGTTCTTATTCAAAAATTTTCTCCATCTGTCTCCGTTGTCAGATTCCTGGGCCACCCCAACGATATCCAGTTTGTTTTTGTATTTATCAAGATATTCTTTCATCTTGGGCATACCCGAAACGCAGGCACCGCACCAGGTACCCCAGAAGTCTATGATCACATATTTCCCCTTCAACGAGGCTAAATCGAATCTTTTGCCATTGTAAGTATTCATTGAGTTGATCGCGGGCACTTTATTGCCAATAGCGGTAGCCAGTATGCCATCGACTCTCTTTGACACTTCCGCATAAAGGGGATAACCTTCCACTGATTCCTTATTCAGTTTTTTGAATAATTCCATTGCCCGGTCATTGGGTATTTCAGACCTGATCATCATATCCGAAAGCAACCATACTGATACGACAGATGATAGATTTTCACGGATAAAATTTTCTTTGATCCTGATCACCTCACGATTGAGTTGATCCATTGTCGTATTAATTTCTTTTATTTCTGCAGAATCGGCCGTTTCCTTATTGGCTATCTTTAATTGTAAATTGACGCTTTGATTCATTAAAGGACATACCATCCTGTTTAGCCGGGCCAGGTCATTATTAGCGGGATCACCAAAAGGATAAGCATCTACAAAATCGGTGATCTGTCCTGAAAGATAAATCCTGCCACCCGGTACGGCAATAAGCTGAAATAGGGAAGATGCCGTAGGATAAAACCCGCCGCCTTTCACCGCTTTGACAACCCTTTCCACCCCGGGATAGATCGTCATATACGTCGGCTCCTTCACAGACATCGAATATGTAAATGAACCATTGTTCACCGGGACTGAATCCTTAAAATAGCCACCCGGCCGGCTGTCATCTTTCTGATAAAAATAGAGATATTTTACATCGAGCCCTTTTACATCTCCCGATACCGTAAAATTTTTAACCTGACTGAATGCGACTGGTGAAACCGCGTACAAAAACAACGTTAGTAAGACTTTTACACTTTTCATTTCAGATAGTATTAATCAAAAATTAAGAACCCTCCTTAATTTTTTATGTTCCCCCTCAATTCCCGAAAATTTCCTTTAACTGATTATCCAAGTCGTCGCCTTCACCTACATATCTTGCCATGATCTTTCCTTCTTTATCGAGCAAAATCTGTGTGGGAAAGGCTGTTACACCGTAGGATTTCACTGCATCAAATTTTTCCCGGTCCTGATTATCCAAAACCTGCAGCCATGGAAGTTTGTCTTCGGCAACTGTCTTCTTCCATATTTTCATGTTGTCTTCAAGCGTTTGACGTTGTTCCAGGGCTATTCCCAGTATTTCAAATCCCTTGTCTTTATATTTGGTATATAATTCTTTCAAATGAGGAAAGCTTTGCCTGCATGGGCCACACCAGCTTCCCCAAAAATCCAGCAATACATATTTTCCCTTCAGGGTCTCAAGGTTGACAGGGTTACCATTGATATCCGTTTTGTTAATGGGAATCGCAGGTTTACCCACCGCGGTAGCCTCCATGCTTGCTATTTTTTCGGATATATTTTTTGCATAGGTGCTATTCTTAAAATCATTGCCCAGCCCCGCGTAAGATGCTTTCAATTCCTCCAGGCTTAAATCATTCATCATCCCGGAAAGAAAATACATGCTCACCAGCGAACCGGGATTTTGTTTGATAAATTCTTTACGAAGAGCCAGGTCCTTTTCTTTATTTTCATCTCTTATTTTATCCGCATTGCGGAACTGCGTGGAATCGTCGCCCGGTTTAAATGAAGTATAGGCATTCTTCAATGCCAGCCAGCTCTCTTTTTCCAATTCGTTTTGTTTTGTTTTGATAGCGGCCCAATCTTCATTTTCTTTTCCTCCCTTCACCGTTGCCATATAAATATGGTCTGCGTCGGCTTCAATAGTGATTTCATCATTGCTTAGAAAAAAATCGAGACTCGGGCCGGGGATAAACATGCCATTATCCAAAACAATACTCATTGCCGGATTGCCGCGGACACCAAAAGAAGCTTCGACAGGTGCAGCTACTTTCCCTTTAAACACGATAAACTCTCCTTCTTTTGTGTAATTCGTGTCCAACACATAATCATTCCCATTAATATATGCTAAATAATAAGGTCCGTAGTTTGAAGGGTTATCAATTTTTGCCTTTACCACATAGGAGTCGCTCTTCTTATTAGAATTACAGGCATTAAACCAAAGATTACAGGGAGGCCAGGAAAATATTTTTTCATTTTTTATTTTTAATGAATAATGATGATAAATTTTTTGTCCGCCCTGCTTTATTACCTCTCGGGGTAGCCCGGGTTTTGAGTCATCTTGCTGTTCGTATGCATCTCATTTGATGGAATAGGCAAGATCAGCAGATCCGCTGATGTAATCTCAGGCCGGAATTGTTGCAGCGTGGCGAATGGAAGCCTGCGCAATGCCAGCCAGTCCAGGCCATTTTCGGCTACAAAATTCTTCATTGTTTCTTTCACAACCAGTTCCTGCAACACCGGACCGGATGATGCGGCATCCACTTCGGCTATATCAGCAGCTCCGGCGCCCCCTCTGGTCATCACCTCTTTTAAAAGAGTTTTACCCGTGGGTAAATCTCCGTTCGAAAGCGCTATAGCTTCCGCCTGGCTGAGATAGGCTTCTGCCAATCGCATAGCATAACAGTTTTCTGATAACGGAGTCTGAGCCGGATTATCCACATCGCCGGAATAATATTTACTCATCTCGTGGATATCTCCCCAATAAGGATCACTGACAGGTTTGATCACCCAATTCATGCGGGCATCATCCTGTAAAAGGTTCACCAGTTTTTCGTTGGCCGGAAATGAAAAATACACCTGATATTCCTCATACTTTGAAGTTTCGGTTGGAAAAGGCTGCGCTGTCAACATCACCTCATTGCTGCTAAACCCTTTGGTCAGAAAAATATCCTTCTCATTATCTTCCAATGAAAAGGGACTGTTTTGGATAATATCGTCAGTGACAGTTATGACCTGCGCGTAATCATCTCCCGCGCCACGGTTCAGAAGCACACGCGCTTTAAGCAGTTTGGCTGTCCACTTGTTGGCATAACCCTTATTTTTATTTGCTCCGGGTAAAGCACCTATGGCAAAATCAAGGTCGGATAATATTGAATTATACACTTCTTCAACCGTTGCTCTTGGGAGGTATATCGTATTAGTGGCCACGAATTCGTCTCTTAATATTATGCCGTATTTGCTCGAGGGATCCTTATATTGCCCATAATATAAAAGCAGTTCCTCATTAGCATACGCTCTCAGGAACCTGGCTTCTCCCTGCATTTGCTTTTTCAGCGAATCTGAAATTTCAGTAAGCGGTTCCAGGTTTTTCAGGAATCCGTTGGCGGCGTTGATGATCTTATAGCAATAATTCCATTTCTCATCCACTCCGGAGCTTGAGGGTACAAAATCAAAGTTGAGAAACTGGTCGTTATTACCGATACTGTACACTAACCCGCTAAGCTCCGATGGTACTGTTTCGTTTGTATAATACCAGTTAATTGTAGGAACTCCGAAATAGTCCTTGCCCGCATTTGCAAACATGGAATACACGCCATTTAAAGCCACTGAAGCGCCGTTGACGTTTGATATGATATTTCCATCCACTTCGGAAGTGGTGGGATAGACGTTCAGTTGTTTTTTACATGCTGAAAAACCAAAGCATATCAAAAAACACAATGAAATATTTATACTTATTTGTTTCATTCTTGACAGGATTTAAAATTAAAATGTAGCCTTTAATCCGATTGAATAGGTCTTTGCAGCGGGATAATTGCTCACATCAGAATATCCCCCGATTGAGCTATAGGTGTCATTGGTGGTTTCCGGGTCAAGGCCGGGATATTTTGTAATTGTGAATATATTGGTTGCTGAAACAAACACAGACAATCCCTGTATGCCTATTTTCTCTGTCCAGGCCGATTTGTTAAACTGATAATTAAGCAACAGGCTTCGCAGTTTTAAATAGGATGAACTGAAAATATCAAGATTGGTTTGAGAGATGATCATACCATTGAACAGGATCCGTGGAAGCCCGGTGTTTGGATTTTCCGGAGTGTATCTGTCTAAGATTGCCACATCCTGGTTGCCATAGCCAATATTGCCATTACTGATAGGAATATGGCTGCCCCAAACGAGTTTACCACCTGATGAAAATGTGAAGCTTAATCCCAAACTGAAATTTTTATATCTGAAATTTTGATAAAATCCGCCATAAAACTTAGGCGCTGCATGCGCTATTATCTGGTCATAGTCATAGAAAGAGCCGCCATAGATCTGGCTTGATATTGTATCAAGCTGGAGCATCGGGTCGCCAATGCCGAGAGTGGGGAAAAATGAAGCATACACGCCCATCGTGTTTTTATAATCGTCCAGCTCTTTCTGCGTTTTGAAAATACCAAGTACGCGTGAGCCTTTGATGAGACCCAGCGGCTGCCCTTCGATGATGGTCGTATTGCCGACTTCCAATCCGCTGTAACTGCCGATCTGTGTTAGATCCACATCAGGATTCAGTTTTGTAACTAAAGATTTGTTCCAGGTGATATTAACTCCGGCATTCCATGTGAAGTTTCTGCTGCGTACGATGTCGCCATCCAATGCCAGTTCCAAACCCGTGTTTTTCAGGTCCACTGCATTTTGCAGCAACGAACTGTACGAGGTGCTGAGGGGAACGGGAAGCGATAATAATGCTCCACTGGTTCTTCTGTCGTAGTAATCGGCTGTTAAGCTGACCCTTGAATTAAATAATGCTACGTCTAATCCCAGATCCATCTGGCCTGTGCTCTCCCACCGTATGGCATTATTTCCAAGCTGTGTAGGTACAATAGTGCTGGCGCCGTTGTATGATCCGGGACTGTAAAGCGTGCGGTACATCTGGTCCCCGATGTTTTGAGTTCCCGTAAGCCCATAGCTTCCTCTTAATTTCATTTCATCTATCCATCCGACATTCTTGAGAAAATTTTCATTTGAAAGCCGCCATGCGATGGCGCCTGAAGGAAAGTATCCAACCTTATTTTCAGTTCCGAATTTAGAGGAAGCATCAGACCGGCCTGTGAATGTAAACAGGTACTTATCGCGATATGAGTAATTTGCTCTTACATAAAACGAGAGCAGATAGCTTTGCGGCTTGCCGGGGTCATCACCTGTTACAATTAACGGGGTCATTGCCGAAGACAAACTGGTCAGCACTTCATTATTAGGGTATCCCGCACCGGTGGCGCTGAAGAAACTGTATTTTTTCGTTTCGTAGGAAGTACCGACAAGCATGTTCACACTGTGGTCCTTTTTGAACCTTTTATTATAGGTAAGTGTATTCTCAACGAACCAGTTTGAAAACCGGCTATTGGAGTTGCTTCCTATGCCGCCGCCGGCATTAAGGCTGGAATACTTACTGGCCAGAATGATATAACTCGGCATAAAGTTCCTTTGATTATAGGTCTGCATATTCAAAGAAACAGTGCTTTTAAATTGAAGATCTTTTGTGACATCATAAATTCCTGAAGCCGATCCGATCAAATTGAACGTTTTAGCATTATTTGTTGCAGTCAATAATGCAACAGGGTTGGTTCCTACGAACTGCGAGTCGCGGAAGTTCATAAAATTACCTTCGATGTTATACGGAGTAATATCCGGCCTTGCCGAGAGCGCCTGTCCATACGCACCGTCGCCGATATTCTGGCTTGTATATCCCAATAATAAATTGGTGATAAACCTGAATTTGCGGCTTATTTCATTCTCCATATTCAATTTTCCTGAGATACGCTGGTATCCTGTGGATTTCACCACTACAGGAGAATTGTTATAAGAAATTGAGGAGAAATATTTTGACGCGCTGCTTCCTCCCTGCACAGTTATCTCATCGTTGGTTGAAACTGGGCTTTGAGTGACTTCTCTTACCCAGTCAGTATTTGATTTTCCGAAGTAACTTCCGGGGTTGTTTAAAATCTGCTTGGCTTTTGCCGGCACATTTCTTCCGGCTGCAGTGTAAGCATCTGCCGTATTTTTTGCCGCTTCCCCCATTATTTCTCTGTATTGATCTGCATTCAAAAGATGAGGAGTAATGGGAGTGGTATAGGTGGTATTATGATTTACAGAAATAGAGGGTCTCATATCTTTTTTGCCTCTTTTGGTCGTGATGATTACGACCCCATTTGCTGCCTTTGATCCATATATCGCAGTTGAAGATGCATCCTTTAATATCGTAATCGTTTCGATATCATCCGGATTTAAGCCATTCAAACTGTTTAACCCATTCACGAAAGAGCTCGACAGGGCCGTTCCGGCAGTGGATGCCAGGCCCGAATTCACATTGGTGAGATTTCCTCCAATTGTGCTGGTGACATCAAATCCGGGGCTGATAAAATTGCTTCGTACTTCCACGGGCACACCGTCAATAATATACAGGGGATCATTGCCTCCCAAAAGGGAAGTGGTTCCCCTGATCCTGATTTTAACAGCTCCCCCGGGAGCACCGTCTGATTTCGTAACCTGAACCCCTGCGGCTTTACCTGCCATTGCATTATCTACCGTATTGAAAGGTATATCCTGGATTTGTTTTGTATCTATCGTGGAAACAGAACCTGTCAGGTCTCTTTTTGTGGTGCTGCCATAGCCAATGATAACAACCTCGCTCTGCGCCTGTAAGCTCAGTTTCAGGGAAACATTGATCCAACTTCTTGCATTCACCGGAATACTCTGTGATTCATATCCCACAAATGAAAACACAATCGTACCATTTTCATTCACATTGGATAATTCGTATGCCCCGTATTTATTCGTGGAAGTTCCTTTCTTACTTCCTTCCTCTGTCACCGAAACCCCTTCCAGCGGCTTCCCGTTTTCATCCGTCACACGACCACGTACAATCATCTGTGGGTTGTTATAAAGAAAATAGAATGTTTCATTTGGTTCGGGCCTTCGGTCGAAATCAGGCTTTGGATAAATAAGAATGCTCTGACCCCTAATAGAATATTTAAGCGGTTGGGTCTTAAAGATTTCTTTCAGAAAATCTTCCAATAGCATACCGTTAGCGGAAACAGATACAGCTTTAGCTGCTTTAAGCACAGGCTCATTATAAAGAAAAACAAAACCAGTCTGCTTTTCTACGGAAAGAAAAACAGATTTCAAAGCAACTTTTTCGCCTGAAAAAGTCACATTTTGCGATAAACCTTTAGCACTTACATTCAGAAAACCAAGAGTTAACAATACAATTGTTAGCTTCATAACTAACAGAGTTTTGGTCACGGCACGAAAACCTTTAGCGGTGTGCCCGCTTCCAGCTTCGGTCGAGGTGATGATGTGGCGATTGCCCCCACGAGCCAACCGTCCACAAAAGCAGTTTTTTTGCATACTTTTGCGTTGTTTGAGTGATATAATCTGTCCTTCCCGGGACTATTTTAATGACCCAGACATCCGGCCGGGAGTGTCGCGAGCACTTTCGGCTTTTTGTTTGAGCACATTATAATAATTTTAATTGCATATCCGATTTCCCCGTTTAACGGAGTGGATACTTTTCAGGCAAGCAATAAATCCTAATCAAATATCTTAAAGAACCACTAATATTTTTCCTTCCCGCCGAAATTTCACACCATACTCTTCAAAAAAGTTTAATACATCAGACAAATTAACATTCCGGTACATTTTTCCGCCCAAACGTATATCAGACACTTCCCGCTCATACCGAACCTTAATATCGTACCATCTTTCGAGTTGTTTCATGGCAGAAGGCAGGTCGGCATTATTAAAACTGAATAAGCCATTTTTCCAGGCCAGGGTTTGAGAAAGGTCGGCAGACTGAACCCTAATAGATTCCCCGCGGGAGCTCTGAATGACTGATTGTTGCCCGGGGTTGAGAATGACAGATTCCACATCCTGGCCGATATGATCATTGCCACCGGCAACAGTGTTTAAAACCCTTACACTTCCCTCCACTAACGTGGTTTTTATCTCATACTCATTATCATATGAATTAATATTGAAGCCCGTACCTAAAACCTCAACTGTTGATTGCCCGTTTACATCCACCAAAAATGGCTTCGACTTATCTTTCGCCACTTCCAGGTAAACCTCACCGGTGATCTTTATTTGTCTTTTTCCGTCATTGAACGCCGAGGGAAAACTGATACTGGATGCAGCATTTAACCATGCTTTTGTGCCATCCGGCAATACTAACTGGTACTGCCCTCCGTTGGGCGTGGTAAGCACCAGCATTTTTCCGCCTTCGGAAAGCTTCTCTCCATCCGTATAGGCAACATCGTTTCCAACCCTGATACCTGTTTTATCAGGAGAAAGATCTATTTTTTTATTATCAACCGTCAATACAGCCTTATTGGTGCCAGGAAGAATATCAGTTGGAATATCTTTTTTAGCCACACCCATTCCGGATCCGGATGACTGCCGGCGGGAAGACACGACAATGGCTATTGCAGCAGCTCCCGCGATTAATATGATTGCCGCCGCATAACGGAACCAGGAGCGCCGCAGAAAATGAACGCGATGGACGACAGGCGTGAAAACCTTATTCTCAGGCCTGTCCAATTCAAGCACCGATTGTAAAATACGCTGGATGCCGGCCTCGGATAAATAATCAGAATGTCCCGAAGGCTGTTCCCGGAGCAAAGGATTTATCAACTCCTCCGACAGGCCATTTTCAGCAATGCCGTCGAGAAACTGCTTCAATTCCTTCTTTTCCGCCCCGGCAAGGCTTTTACCAGAGTATTTATTAAGTAAATATGCAAGTCTTTCGTGTGTCATGAATTATAATTCAAGCCTTTTATGCCGATATACATTAATAAGATGCGGCAACAGGCAATTAGTATTATCGAATATTAAAATAATTGTAAAAAAATTATGAAGGCAAAAGGGCCGTAACCGGCTTCGGTCAGTTTTTCCCTAATAAGTTTAAGTACGGTTTGCAGCGCACTTTTCACCGTATTGGGGCTGATGGCCAGGCGGGCGGCAATTTCATCCGTTTTTAATCCCTGGTTACGGCTCATTTCATAAATTGATCTGCGCTGGGGAGATAAATTTTGTATAACCTCCTGGATAAAACGCTTAAGTTCCTGATAGTTAACAACCTGAAAAGGTGTTGCAGGGCTGTTCCCGGTATTTTCACCGGCAGCCAGTTTTTCCATTTTTTCTTCATGGTTGATTTTTTTGCGGATGGCCATAAGATATTCACGATAAGCCACCGTAACCA